>JAEDDW010000111.1 GCA_016293645.1 Treponema sp.
CTTGTGGCGCTGAACATTACGTCCTGCGTTTGCGGCTCCTGCCTTGAATGCGTTGAAGTCTGCAAGGTCAGCCATGAAAGTTGCGTCCTGCATCTTCATGTCAAAGCGAAGGTCCGGCTTGTCGCTTCCGTAAAGGTCAAAAGCGTCTTCCCAGGCAATGCGGTCAAACTTTGCTGGAAGGTCATAGTTCAATGTAGACTTGAAGATGTGCTGCATCATTCCTTCAGTTGTAGAAAGAACTTCTTCGCGGTTTGTGAAAGAAAGTTCCATATCGATCTGTGTGAATTCAGGCTGACGGTCACCGCGTGCATCTTCATCGCGGTAGCAGCGTGCAATCTGGAAGTACTTGTCAAATCCGGAAACCATCAGAAGCTGCTTGTAAAGCTGTGGTGACTGTGGGAGCGAGTAGAACTTTCCCGGGTGAACGCGAGAAGGAACAAGGTAGTCGCGAGCTCCTTCCGGCGTAGACTTGATGAAAGTTGGTGTTTCGATTTCAAGGAATCCCTTTGAAGTCAAATATTCGCGGGTTGCAAATGTTACCTTAGAGCGCAGGATGATGTTCTGCTGCATTGGTTCGCGGCGCAGGTCAAGGTAGCGGTACTTTAAGCGAAGGTCTTCATTAGGAAGAACGATTGATCCGTCCTTCTGGCGAACTTCTTCGATTGAGAAAGGAAGTTCCTGTGAAGTTGTGAAGATTTCGATGTCTGTAGCTTCAACTTCGATTTCACCGGTTGCCATGTCCTTGTTTACATCTTTGTCTGCACGTGCAGCAACAACACCTTCAACGGCGATACAATATTCTGATTTAAGAGATGATGCGATTTTCTTTACTTCATCCGAAGCATTGTCTCCAACCATTACCTGTGTGATTCCGTAGCGGTCACGGAGGCGGATGAATACAAGACCTCCAAGGTCGCGGGTACGGCTAACCCATCCGTTCAAAACTACTTTCTTGCCTACATCGGTCTTGCGAAGATCTCCGCAAGTCACTGTCCTTTTTGTGTTTTCCATAATTTTATTTTCCCTAAAATTAAGATAAATATAGATTGTTCAAGTTCGAATTCAGCGAATTTACATGCTATTTTATTGTTTTTTCAATTTTTTCTCAATCAAATAGTTATAATGATGAAAAGTGAAAGAAATGAATTTGTGATGAATTTCAAGAAAACAAGTGACACTTTATGATGGATTGAGTGTCATATATTATGACGGAGTTAAAAAGATGGATACAATAACAGATCGTGACTTCGGTGAGCTCTATCAAAAATACGGTCCAATGGTTTTGCGCCGCTGCCGTTTTTTACTGAACGATGAAGACATGGCTTTGGATGCGATGCAGGATGTTTTTCTGAAGATCATGGAAAACAACTACAGGATCAAGGACATGTGCTCAAGCCTTTTTTATGTTACGGCAACGAGAATCTGCCTCAACATGATAAGGGCCAGAAAAATCCGCACGGGACCTGATTTTGATGCAATAGCAGAGATGATGGTTGATGAGTTTTCTGAAATCGAAGCTGAGAAAATAGAAGCAAGGGATGTCCTTGAAAAACTTTTTTCCAGCAGGGATTCAAAGGATTCGTTGATCGCGACACTGCATTTTGTTGACGGTCTTACCCTTGAAGAAACTGCTGAACAGATCGGCATGTCGGTTTCCGGGGTAAGAAAAAGAATTTCAGAACTGAAGAAGTTTTCAGCTTCAATGAACATATAGGAGTTACCATGATTCCACAGTTGCTTTTGGAAGAAATCAATCTTGGTGAAAAAAAAGCCCAGGATTACTATGACAGATACGGAAAGGAAGAACTTGAAAAGGCTCTTGCAGATTTAAGAAAATCAGATGAAGAAATATTTGCATCTTATCCGCTGAAAGAAATGCAGCAAAAAATTGAAGACAGGACTTCCGTGAAAGAAACAAAAAATGTTTTGAAATTCAGGTCGCTTCGTACATGGACAATGTCTGCGGCTGCAGTTCTTGCGATTGCTTTCTGCGTACCTTTTATGTATAACGGATTGAAGGAAAAACAGGATCCGGCAGGAATAAGGCTCAAGGGAGAAAATTCTTCCCATAATCAGCTCATGCTTTACAAGAAAGCAGGTTCTGAAATTCTTAAGCTTTCAAGTGGTGATAAAGCGATGGAAAATGATGTGATTCAGATCACTTATGTTCCAGGTAACAAGAACTACGGTGTGATTTTCAGTTTTGACGGAAACGGAAACATCACAAGGCATTTTCCGGATGACAGCTGGACTGCGGAAAAACTTGAAAAGACAGGTGAAGAAGTTCCGCTTTCATTCTCATATGAATTGGATGATGCGCCTGAATATGAGTGTTTCATCTTCGTGGCATCAAAGGAAGAATTCCGTCTGGAAGAAATTGAAAAGGCTGCAGACGGAAAAAAACCGATCCGTTATGATTATCTCAAGAGCGGAAAATATTTTCCTAAAGGCTCGGAAGCTTCGGTCTTTATCCTTGAAAAATAAAGTTTTAATCCAGTGGAGACAACCATGAAAAAGAGTTACATGAAATTTTTGATTATGACAGCAGTGGCCATCTTTTTTTCGGGAAATATTTTTGCCGCAGAAAACAAAGCCGATGCTGCTTCTGTTGAAAGATATGCGATCTACATCGGTTCAAACATAGGCGGGAACAACAGACAGCTTCTTTACGCCGGAACAGATGCCATGGCCTTCCAGAATACCATGGCCGACATTGGCGGAATCAGAAAATCAAACAGCGTTCTTCTGCTTGATCCTGCAAAGGATGATGTGGATGAGGCAATGGAATATATTTCCCAGCTGATCGTGAAAAATAAATTCAATGCAAAGAGATCTGAATTTGTTTTCTATTATTCAGGACATTCGGATGAAAACGCCCTGCTTCTTGGAAACAATACCTATGACTATTCTTCGCTGAAGGCTGCCATCACAAAGGTTCCAAGCGATGTCCATGTCGTAATTCTTGATTCCTGCTATTCCGGAAATTTCATCCGCACAAAAGGTGGTCAGAAGCAGAAGCCTTTCCTTGTTGATGATTCGTCGGTGATCAAGGGACATGCCTACCTTTCATCAAGTTCCTCGCAGGAGTCTTCCCAGGAATCCGATGAAATAGGTTCGTCGTTTTTTACCAATGCGATGATCACAGGATTGAAGGGAGCTGCCGACAGTTCCGGCGACAAGAAAGTTACCTTGAACGAATTGTATTCCTATGCGTTCAGTGAGACTCTTTCCAGAACGGAAAACAGTTCCGCAGGTCCGCAGCATCCCAACTACAACATCACTCTCGTAGGTTCCGGCGACCTTGTTCTTTCGGACATTTCAGGTTCAGACTGCATTCTTACACTTTCAAAGGAACTTAACGGCCGTGTAATAATCAGGGATAAAAATGAAAAGCTTATATCTGAAATCAGCAAGACTCAGGCGGCTCCCGTATATCTTGCAATGGAAGAAGGGCAGTATGGAGTTACCGTGATTTCAGAGAAGGTTACCTTGCAGGGAAGTTTTGAACTTGGTGCAAAGAAAAACTACGTCCTTAGCAACAGCAATCTTTCCCCGGTTGCAAGAACAGCAAACAGATTCCGCGGTGAAGAACCAAAAGAAAAAGCTGAACCAGAGAATGCGGCTGTTCATGACAGTGAAAATGCAATGTTCGTTCCATTTGTGTTCTCATTTTTTGACAATGAATTCTACAGGAATACAGGTAAAGATATCGTCACCAATTTTGCTCTTGGACTTTTCCGCTCAGAAGTTTATCAGACTGATGGCGTGATGCTTTCTTTCATCGCAAACCAGACCAAGGTTCTCAATGGTGCGCAGTTTGCCTACATCTTTAACATTGCTGATGAAGTGTATGGCGCACAGTTTGCCGGAATCTTCAATCATGCAAAGGACGTGGAAGGTGTACAGGCAGCCGGAATCTTCAGCCATGCGGAAAATGTGAAAGGAGTGCAGGCTTCCGGATGGGTGAATATTGCCGATGATGTCAGATACTGTCAGGCTGCAGGACTTGTAAATGTTGCGTCCGGAAAAATTACGGGAGTTCAGGGGGCTGGTCTCATCAACTATGCGGGAAATGTTGACGGTGTTCAGGGAAGTGGTATTGGAAATGTAAGTCTTTCTGATGTAGATGGTGTACAGGGTGCAGGAATCTTCAACATTGCACGGGGAAATATCGATGGTGTTCAGGGATCAGGAATTTTCAATGTTGCAGTTGGCAAAGTAGATGGTCTGCAGGCTTCTCCCATTGCAAACTATGCGCGTCATGTGGATGGTGCCCAGATAGGTCTTGTGAATATCTGTTCAGGTGATGTTGAAGGACTTCAGTTTGGATTGATAAATTTTTCGCGAAACGGAATCTTTGAATTTGGAATGTCCTATACGACAGAGAACAATATGCGCTTTACATTGACGTCAGGCAACAAGCATATTTATTCTGTCATCGGCTGCCAGACGGAAGTAGGCTACATGACTTCAAATTCCGATTCAGATGATAAATATGCGGAGATAATTTTTGGACTTGGTACAAGACTTGAAGCTGGCATGTTCAACTTTGATTTTGAAGCCTATGGAAATGAGTTTCTTTCAAAAGACGAAAGTAAAGAAAACAAGATAAAATCTGAATACTATCCTTCCGCAAGATTTGCGGTTGGTTTAAATCCTGCAAAGCATATCCAGATTTTTGCAGGTGCCATGGCTTCCTTTGAGTTTGATGGAAACAGGGATGCCTTTGCAGGAAAGAAAAATCATTTCACGGTTGAACTTTCCGATCATGATGTGAAGATGCATCCTGAATTTGAACTTGGTGTGAAATTCGTTCTGCACTGATATTTAGTGTCTGGTTTCAAAAAAAGCACAGTCCATGGATTTTTATGAAGTGCACCCCTAAAGTTGGACAAATAAAGTTCAATTTCAGGAGGTGCATTTTTTATTGAGCAGCACACAGAGCTGCTGAAATAAAAGCAATCTCGCTGAAAGAGTAGCAGATGAGATAGAAGAAGGCTCGTTGAAAGAGAAGCAGGCTCGCTGAGCGGAGTCGAAGTGAGCTATTTTAACTTACGCAGCCCCTTCGACAAGCTCAGGGATCCTTGGGCGAAAGCGTTTGCTCCCTAGATGCCGATGGCTGTATTAACTTTCGCCCCAAGAA
>JAEDDW010000112.1 GCA_016293645.1 Treponema sp.
TTACAAATGGATCAACAAAAAGATTTATAAAGTCATTATAAAGTAATTTATTAAACAGTTTCTTTGACTTATGCCCTTCGACTTCGCTCAGGGATCCTAAGGGCGGCTGAGCGATTCTAAGGGCGGCTGAGCGATCCTAAGGGCGGCTGAGCGATCCTAAGGGCGGCTGAGCGATCCTAAGGGTGGCTGAGCGATTCTAAGGGCGGCTGAGGGATCCTAAGGGCGGCTGAGCGAAGTCGAAGTCTGTCTCGAATACTTGTATATAAAATAAAAATTAATCGGCAGGAAAAAGATTGATTACATCAGCCGCTTTTTTGTTCAGGCAAAGTTCAAAGGAGTGGCTGATTTTGTCTTCATCAAAGAAATATGTCTTTACGATATTTTTGCGTTTTGGGATAAGAAAATCAAGGAAATGTTTTTCTGGAAGTCTGTACCGGCACTTCCAGTCTGAAAGTGAAATACATTGAAAGACAGGGTCTGCAGCACCAGATGATTTTCTCACATAAAAAGATATGATATTTTCCTGCGGAAAACTGTAAAAATAAATATCACTTTCACAGAAAACCACCAGCCCCCAGAGAAAATCTGTCTCCTGTTCAGGAACCAGCTTTAGAATATTGAAGACAACAGGAGAAGCTCGAAGTTCAGCTAGTTCAAAGGAAACAACCTTGTCGTCAAATTCTTCTTCGAACATCTTTATGAATTTCTGCTTTTCATCTTCTGTTGTCTTCATGCAGCTTTCCTGATAATTATTTTGCAGGGAACATCTTTCTGAAGTCTACAAGAACTTCCTGAGAATCGCGTGCAGAGTCGATGTCTGTCATCTTGTTAAGATTGCGATAGAAACCGATGAGAGGTTCTGTCTCCTTGCGGTAAACTTCAAGGCGGTGTGTGATTGATTCAAGCTTGTCATCTTCACGAGTAAAGAGTTCTCCACCACACTTGTCACAAACACCTTCCACCTTTGGAGGCATGAACTTGACATTGAAGTTAGCCTTACAGCTCTTGCATACGCGGCGGTTTGAAAGGCGGGCAATGATGAGGTCATTGTTAACTTCAAAGTTCACAACCTTAACATCGATGCCAAGCTTCTCAAAAGCTTCAGCCTGTGGAATTGTGCGTGGGAATCCATCAAGAATGAATCCGTTCTTGCAGTCATCCTTCTTAAGTCTGTCTTCTACGATTTCAAGAACAACATCATCACCAACAAGTCCGCCGGCATCCATGATTGCCTTTACTTTCTTTCCAAGTTCTGTCTGATTCTTGATGTTTTCACGGAAAATATCACCAGTTGAAATCTGTGGAATCTTGTATTCTTCTGCAACCTGTGCAGCAAGTGTACCCTTTCCAGCTCCTGGTGGTCCTAAGAAAATAAAATTCATCGTTAACTCCTTCATTAATATGTAACATAACAATTTTAATGCAGAATTTACCAATTTGCAAATCTAATGTTTTTACCGCAGACAAAAAAAGTCCATTCAATTCCGCGGAACCAAATGGACCTTTATATCACAAGATTAAACTGAAACTAGAATTTCAGGATGTAGTTCTTTTTCTTACCGCGGCGAACAACAATTACCTTTTCTTCGATTGCCATTGCCTTTGTTACAGGTGTATTTTCATCTGCAATCTTTTCACCGTTGCAGGTAATTGATCCCTGTGCAAAGAATTCGCGGGCTTCTCTCTTGCTTCCGCAGATTTTGTTTTCTACGAGAACATCAATGATTGCCTTTCCTTCTTCCTTGAGTTCAACTGTAGGAACATCGCGGAAACCGATTTCGATATCCTTGAGTGAAAGGGACTTAAGGTCGCCGCTAAAGAGCTTTGCGGAAATATCAACTGCCTTGTCGTATTCGGCAGCGCCATGAAGGTCTGTAATGATTTCGCGTGCAAGAGCCTTGTGTGCTTCGCGTAGTTCAGGGTGTTCCTTGTTCTTTGCTTCAAGTTCTTCAATCTGTTCTTTTGTAAGGAATGTAAAGATCTTGAGGTAGTCGATTACCATGCTGTCGTCAACATTAACAAGGTACTGGTAAAGTTCATAGCCTGATGTCTTGTTGATGTCAAGCCAGAGAGCGTTGCCTGCAGACTTACCGAACTTGTTGCCGTACTTGTCCAGAACGAGAGGCATTGTAAAGCCGTATGCTTCCTTTCCTTCAATCTTGCGGATGAGTTCAAGCCCTGTTGTAATGTTTCCCCACTGGTCTGCACCTTCACACTGCATGATACAGTTCTTTGTGCGGAACAGATGAAGGAAGTCATAGCCCTGCAAAAGTGTGTATGAGAATTCTGCGAATGTGATTCCTGTTTCAAGGCGGCGTGCGATGATGTCCTTACCGAGCATGTAGCTTACATTGATGTACTTGCCTATGTCGCGGAGGAATTCAAGGAATGTGTAGTCCTTTGTCCAGTCGTAGTTGTTTACAATTTCTGCCTTGCCTTCAAAAATGCGGTCAACCTGTGCCTTGATACCGGCAAGGTTCTTTTCAAGGCGTTCCTTTGCCATGATCTCGCGTTCTGCAGTCGGGCGGGGATCACCGATAAGGCCTGTAGCTCCACCGCAAAGAAGAATCGGATGATGTCCGGCACGGGCAAGACGCTTTGCCGTTACAAGTGAAGAATAGTGACCAAGATGAAGGCTGTCTGCCGTTGGGTCTGTTCCCCAGTAAAAAGTAACCTTTTCATTGTTGAGCTTGTCTGCAATATCTTCTCCGGCAACATCTTTAACAAGACCGCGCCACTGAAGTTCTTCATAGAATGTCATAGTATCTTCCTTTTTTGAAAAATTATGTGGGAAATTATAGCAGAATTACAGATTTAAGGAAACAGGACGGTTCGACTACCCAGAGCCAGCCTATGCGCCAAACAGCCTATGAGGCCATCAAAGATTTTCAAGAAATTCTTCCGGGGTAAGGGCTTTTACCATGGAACTTTCAAAATCCTTTGCGTTTCTCGTGATGATGTAATCGGCATTTATGGCGTAGGCACATTCATCCTGCAGGCAGTCTTCAAAATCTTTGAAGTCTGATTTTTCTAAAGCCGCAACCAGACGATTTTTGTCTATGGAAATTACATCGAAGAATTCAAAGAGGGAAAGGAGATAGTTTCTGCGCTCTTCATCAGAATGGGTTTTTCTCAAAATGTACCATAAGTTTGTAATGGAATGAGCAGCCACAGCACCTTTTATTTTTTTCTGCGTTACAAGGCCTATCACAGCCTGTGAATTATCTGTAAAAGGAATCCTATCTTGAAGAACATCAATGAAAATATTTGTATCAATGAGTACTGTTATATTTTTCATCCAAAGCCTCCAGAAGTTCTTTTTTATAATCAAAATCATTGGGAACAGATTTTCTCATGCTTAAAATCGTCTCCCAGGCCTTCTGCCTTCGCTCATCTGCTTCTTCTTCATTCTCTTCCCACATGATTATTTTCTGCCCCTTCGTGAAATTATGATCACCCAGGATGCGGACACAATTTCCGTCAAAAATTCCTTCGTATGTCTGCCTGGCTTGCTGCACAGGAGCCTTCAATACATATTCCGGAGATGCAACCTCAAGATTTTTTTCTTCCGCCATTTTGTATTCTGTTTCTTTTATAGAATTTTCCTTTATAGACGGAATTTTATTACTGCGGATAAATTCTTCCGATACTCCATAGATTGCCGCCAGATGGTGAACCGTAGAATTGTTTGGAACCACAGAGCCGTTTTCATATTTGATGTAAGACTGACGTGAAATGCCCAGCTTTTGGGCTATCTGTTCCTGAGAAAATGAATTGACCTGCCTTAGGTATTTAAGAATTTCTTTCATTCCTAAAGTTTACATTATAATTTACAAAATGTAAAGTAAATTTACAGATATTTAAATTCCCAGGCAGGCAACCAGGATCCCTGAGCATAGTCGAAGGGTCCATGTCTGTAGTTTGCAAAAGCTGGACGGTTCGATTGCACTCACCGGTCCTGTAGCTATGCACAGTGGGGACAGACCCCTGAAGGACAATGCAACCAGGATCCCTGAGCATAGTCGAAGGGTCCATGTCTGTAGTTTGCAAAAGCTGGACGGTTCGATTGCACTCACCGGTCCTGTGCTATAAATCCCCGGTTCAAGTCCAGGGATGACAATCAATGCACGCTGACTAAACAAGTGATCCTTTAAAAGTATTTCCATTCAAACTGTCCAAACGCACCGTTACAAAAGAGCCGATGATTTTTGGATCTGCACGGAAGGCTACGCGTTCATTCTGTTCCGTCTTGCCCAGGAGTTCGTTCTGATCATCCTTGGAAACAATGTCCGCAAGAACTTTTATTGTCTTGCCTACCCTGCGCTTCATTACCTTCTGTGTAAGTTCCAGCTGAAGGTTGATGATTTTCTGGAGCCTTTCCTTCTTCACTTCAACAGGAATCTGGTTGTCCATTTTTTCTGCAGGAGTTCCTTCACGGGGATTATAGAAATACATGAAGGCGCTTTCGTATTCAACTTCCTTCATCAAAGAATAGGCTTCCTCAAATTCTTCTTCCGTCTCACCAGGGAATCCAAGCATGATGTCTGTTGTAAGCTCCACATCAGGAACTGCTTTCCTAAGGCGTGCAATGAGGTCAAGATAATTTTCCCTTGTGTACTTTCTGTTCATACGGCGGAGGACTTCACTTGATCCGTGCTGAACCGCAAGATGAATTCCGCGGCAGATTTTTCTGTCAGTCCTTATTACTTCAATGAGTTCATCGCTGAAATCCTTTGGATGGCTTGATTCAAAACGAATCCACTCAATAGTAGATTTTGTCTCATCAAGATGAGCGCTGATGATTTTTAAAAGCTCAGGGAATTTTATTCCGTTGTCGTTGTAGCTGTTTACATTCTGACCCAAAAGGCAAATTTCGCGTACCTTTCTTTCCGAAAGAATATCAAGTTCATGAAGGATATCCTTTACGCAGCGGCTTGTTTCTCTTCCGCGAAGATATGGAACAATGCAGTATGTACAGAAATTATTGCAGCCGTGCATAATCGGAACAAAAGTGCTGAAAGCATTTTCTTCGTAATAGCTTTCCGCAAATTTATAGACAGGCTCAACATCGCCCA
>JAEDDW010000113.1 GCA_016293645.1 Treponema sp.
GGGGCATGGCTGGTCTGCGATGATGTCAATTTCTTGTTTGTAAAGTAATAAAAAAAGCCTGCCTTCCGTGAAGAACCGCATCAAGCCTGCTCCGGTGAAATCTTCGATTTCAAGTCGCAGTTTGATGCGAACCTTCACTCCGGCAGGCTTTTTTTTGCTGCTAAAGAAAATTAACATCATCTTGGGATATGGGAGAAGGGTAGAAAAACCTGCCTTCCGCCAGGAACTGTACCAAAGCCGCTCCGGTGAAATCTTCGATTTCAAGTCGCAGTTTGATGCGAACCTTCACTCCGGCAGGCTTTTTTTTGCTGCTAAAGAAAATTAACATCATCTTGGGATATGGGAGAAGGGTAGAAAAAACCTGCCTTCCGCCAGGAACTGTACCAAAGCTGCTCCGGTGCGCCTAATCTGACTTTTTTCATAGTAAATATGGAAAAATTCCATCACTTTTGCATCTAATTTAAATATATAAAGAGGCCATACTTAATTTCCATGAGAGGTACAATTATGATTAAGATGGCAACTACAGCAATCAACTGTGTATTTGATAAGAAGAAAAACCTTGAAAAATATTTCAAGTACATTGATGAGGCGTCTGCAAATGGTTCAAACCTTGTAGTTTTCGCAGAGCAGAGTCTTCAGGGCTATCTTACAAGTCTTGTTAAGATGGAAAGTTCGGATTTCATGTACCAGTATAAGAATGCAGAGATTGCCGGCGAAGGCGAATGCTTCAAGGCTATCATGCAGAAGGCTAAAGAGAAAAACATCTATGTAATTTTTGGATATACGGAAAAGGACAAGGAAAAGGATTGGGTTCTCTATAACTCAATGGCTCTTGTTGGTCCAGAAGGTCTTGTTGGAAACTACCGCAAGGTTCACAATCCATTTGATGAACTGCACATCTATACTCCAGGAAATGAATTCAAGGTATTTGATACTTCCATCGGAAAAATCGGCATGCTCATCTGCTACGACAAGTCGTTCCCTGAAAGCACAAGAACTCTTGCCCTCAAGGGTGCCGAAGTAATCGTCATGTCCACAGCATGGGGTTATGATACTTTTGAAACAAAGCCTGAAGACATAGACAAGGACAGGGCTTTCTACATCTACGACCTTTATGACCGTGTACGTGCCCTTGAAAACTGCTGCTACTTTATCTCGGCAAACCAGGTGGGAATCACAGGCAAAGGTAACTACTTTGGAAACAGCAACATCGTAAATCCACGCGGTGAAATTGTTGCAACAACCGGAACTAAAGAAGGCATCGTTTACCATGAGACTGAAAGCATCCAGGAAGACCGTTATGATGCAATGCATGTGGGATTCTTTGGTCTCAATATGATCAAGGACAGAAGACCGATTGCCTATGCCAAGATTGCCGAACCAAAGGAATTCAGTGCAGACGGTGAATGGCTATAAAATTTAGTTATGAACAATTTCATTGCCTAAATATACAAGAGCTGGCACTGTATCCGAATTTATAATCCTCCTTAGGACAGTGTCAAAGGCGACGCGTACTTTTTGTGCGTGTCGCTTTTTTTTTCGGAGAACTAAATGTCTACATATTCGATTCTGATTGTTGATGACAACAGGCTGTGCAGAAAGCAGATTCTGGATCTGGAATTTCTCAAGGATAAAAAGGTTTTCAAAATAGCAGGAGAAGCCCAGAACGGTTTAGAGGCTCTGGAGATTCTGCGCCGTGAAAAAGTTGATATCTGTTTTACCGATATCAACATGCCGAAAATGAACGGCATAAATCTTCTTGTTGAAATAAAAAGGGAAAACCTTTGTCCATGCGTTATTTTCATTTCCGGGTATGAGGAATTTGATTACGCCGTTGAAGGAATCCGAAACGGTGTGTTTGACTATATCCTGAAGCCGGTGGAAGAGCAGAAAGTCTTTCTCAGCATCAACAGGGCTATAGGATACATTGAATCAAAACGAAAACAGGATTTCTACTGGGCTTTCAAGGCGGACAACATTGTAAAAGCCATAAACAACAGCGACTGGCTCATCGACGGTGTCATCTATGAATTCATTGAATACATACAGCAGCAGGATTTTTCCATCGGCGGCCTGGAAATTGAATTCAACCATATTTTAAAGTACATCGCAAACAAGTGTCTTGAATCAAAACCATATATCAGAAAATTTTCCATGCTTGATGAAATATGTCGTCTTAAGAATTCCCTTTTCAATTCAAGGGAAGAACTTGTGGAGGTCGCCAGGTTCCGCCTGAAGGATCTTTACAATGAATTCAACAAATTCAATCTGAGTTCCGAAAACCAGGTTCTGAAAAACATCGGCGTCTATATCATCGAGAACGTGGAGAATTCCGTAAGCCTTGAGGACATCAGCCGCGATTTTCTGATGAATAAAAAATATCTGAGTACTTTCTTCAAGAAGGAAACGGGAAAATCATTTCTTGAATTCGTTACCTTCGTAAAAATTGAGAGGGCAAAAATTCTCTTGCGTCGTTCAGGGTACAAGGTGAATCAGGTTGCGACAATCCTGAGTTTTGAGGATGTGGCCTACTTCAGCAGACTGTTCAAAGAAAAGACGGGAATGACTCCTGTGGTTTATGCAAAGTCGTGAAGGGATGTGGAATCAGAATGTGGAAATTCTCATATAAAATCTGACTAAAATCTATCATAAGCAGTGCGTGGTTCAGTATACCCTTTGGCCAACTTCAAAAGACGGGGGTCGAAAATGAGTGAAGCACTTAAGGAATACAAGGTTGCAGCAATCAACTGCGAACCTAAAATGTTCGAAAAGGAAAACAATCTTAAGAAGCAATATGCACTGGTTGAAGAAGCCGCAAAGAACGGAGCCAGACTGATTGCACTTCCAGAGATGGCAACGACTGGTTACTGCTGGTATGACAGGGAAGAAGTTGCTCCTTATGTTGAAATTGTTCCTGGACCGACTACAGATCTGTTTGGAAAAATCGCAAAACAGTACGGCTGCTACATTGTGGTTGGAATGCCTGAAGAAAACACAAAGACTGGTGCCTACTACAATAGCGCGGTTCTCATTGGACCTGATGGAGTAGTCGGAACACACAGAAAAACACACGGATACATTTCTGAACCAAAATGGACAAAGCAGGGAGATCTTGATCATGTGGTTTTTGATACTCCTATTGGAAAAATTGGAATGCTCATCTGCATGGACATCCACTTCATTGAGACTGCACGTCTTGAAGGTGTGCGCGGTGCAGATGTGATCGTCCATATAAGCAACTGGCTTGCGGAAAAGACTCCAGCTCCATACTGGATCAACAGGGCTTATGAAAACGGATGCTATGTTCTTGAGTCAAACAGAATCGGACTTGAGCGCACGGTAGAATTTTCAGGCGGAAGCTGTCTCATCAATCCAGACGGAACTCTGCAAAGTTTCTGTGACAGCGAAGAGACAATCGTATACGGAACTGTAAATCTTGAAAAGGCACGGGAAAAGAAATTCGAAAACGGAATGGCAAAGTTTGAAAGCCGCCGTCCAAAACAGTACATGGATCTTTTGAGGGATCCGTATCTTTGGAACCCATTGGACTTCCATCCATTGTACGGTCACGATCCCCTTCCAAAGGGAAAGAAGAGTCTTGTTTCCGTATGCCAGATGGAACCTTCAACTGATGTTAAAGCAAACCTTGAAAAGATCATCAGCAGATCGGAAGAAGCTGCAAAGGCTGGAAGTGAACTTGTCGTGTTCCCGGAACTTGCACTCTGCTCAAAGGATTTCCCGATTTCTGAAGAAAGTTCTGCAATCGATGCATTGATTGACTGTTCGATGAAAAACAGCATCTACATCGTGTTCGGCGCTGCGGAGCTTGATGGAAGCGACAGATACAACAGCGCATTTATGGTCGGCCCTCACGGCCTTGAAGGAAAGTACAGAAAGATCCACCTGAGCGAAGAAGACAAAAGCTGGGCAAAGGAAGGAAATCTTGGCTTTGTATACTGCAACATTCCTTGCGGAAGAGTTGGCCTCATGATCGGTACAGACGCCTTGATTCCAGAAACAGGAAGAATTCTTGCCCTCAGGGGATGCGACATTCTTGCGGCTCCTTCAAGCGTAGACTGTCCTGCTCCTTATGGACTTCGCGGAACAACAGCCGGGCACAACTATCCGATTCCTAAGGGATATTCAACAATCCACTGGCATCTTTGGAGGGTCCGCGGTGGAGAAAACAACTGCTACATGCTTTTTGCAAATGAAGTTTCTTCAAAGGCATTTGGACGCAGCGGAATTTTTGGACCGGATACCTTCAAGTTCCCTCGTGATGAAAGAATCTGCAGTGCAGAAAAAGAGGAACTTGCATCGATGACAGTTGATACAGGCAATTCTCCGGATTCCGTATATCCGACAAATGTGGTCCGCAGAAAGGATCTTGTTTCAATGAGACAGCCTCTGTGGTATGACCCTCTGGTAATGTAAGGAGATGTGAAGAAAATGGCAAAACGATTTGCGATAACAATAGCAAGGACTTTGGGAAGCGACGGTGGAGAAATTGCACGCCGTGTTGCTCAGCAGCTGAACATTCGATTTATCGATAAGGAACTTCTGAGCATTGCTTCTTCAGAAAGCGGAATCAGTGAGGCTTTGTTCAACGTAATGGATGAAAAGCTTAACAGAAGAATTTTCCGTCAGAGTACCGCCGCATATCGCGGTGAGGTATATGCACCGGGTCATGAAGATTTTCTGTCAAATAAAAATCTTTTTGAATATCAGAGCAAAGTCCTTCGCGATATTTACAATCAGGGAGAACCCTTCATTGTGGTGGGACGCGCAGGAAGCTTCATTCTTGATGAATTCCCTAATGTTGTGAAGGTAAATGTTGTGGCTTCAGAACAGTATTGCGTGGAAAACATCATGGACAGGAACTGCATCAGTGAAAGTGAGGCGAGAAAGCTCATAGCAAAGACAAACAAGTATCGCTATGACTTTTTCAAATACTTTACTGGAAAGGAGTGGGGCAATCCGCTGAACTATGATATGTGTCTTAATTCCTCATCACTTGGAATTGAGAACTGTGTTCAGCT
>JAEDDW010000114.1 GCA_016293645.1 Treponema sp.
TCTGACAAGATCAAGATTGCAATTCTTACAGATGTGACTGGAGACTTTTCTAGCTATGGTATCCAGGCATCAATCGGAACAAAGCTTGCTGTAGATGAAATCAACGCTGCAGGCGGTATTAATGGAAAGCAGATTGAACTGATTCAGTACGATACACAGACAGACAATACTGTTTACCAGGAAATGGCAAGAAAGGTTTGTCTTGAAGACAAGGTAGACATGGTCATCGCCGGCATTTCAAGTGCATCACGTGAAGCCATCCGCCCGATCTTTGAAGAAAATGAAACACTTTACTTCTACAACCAGGAATATGAAGGTGGTGTTGCAAGCCACTATGTGTTCTGCTGTGGTCCGATTCCAGAAATGCAGATTGACCCGACTGTAGATTACCTTATGAAGGATGTATGTCCGGCAGGTGCAAAGGTTTACATCATCGCCGCAGACTACAACTTCGGTCAGATTTCTTCACAGTGGGCAAAGAAGGCTGTTGAGCGCAACGGAGGTTCAGTTGTAAAGACTGAATTCATTCCACTCGGTGTAAGCCAGTTCAGCTCTACAATTGCAAACATCAACTCAGCAAAGCCAGACATGATCATTTCGTTCTGTACAGGTGCTGCACACATGTCATTCTACGAACAGTGGTCAAACAGCAAGTTTGCAGAAATCCCGATCGTTACAACATGTGCCCTTGCAATCAACGGAGAACACAAGCTCTTTACACCACCGGCAATGGCAGACGTATACGTAGGTGCTCCTTACTATGAAGAAGTTGATACGCCGGCAGCAAAGAAGTTTACTGCAGACCTCAAGGCAGCAAACCCATCAGTAAAATACATGGGTTGGGATGCTGAAACATGCTACACGTCAGTTTATCTTTACAAGGCCGCAGTAGAAAAGGCAGGTACAACAGAAGTTGAAGCCGTAATCTCTGCCCTTGAAAGCGGAGTAAGCTTTGACGGTCCAGGTGGAATGGCTGTAATCAACGGAAAGGACCACCACACAATCCGTGACATTGCAGTAGGTAAGGTTGAAAAGGACCACACGCTCAGAGTAATCAAAACTTTCAAGGGTGTTAAGTCAAACTTCATCGAAAGCCTTGGAGTTGACCTTGCAAAGGAAGGAAAGAATGCTAAGAACCTTCAGTACACTCCAGACGGAAACTAAGTTAAGTCAAATATAGGAAAAGAGTTTTATTGAACACAATGGCGTGTTGAATCCAAAGTTTATCCAGGGTTTAGCACGCCATTTCACTATCAGGGGGTCGTAAATGGATATTGTAATTTCATACCTTTACCAGATAATAGACAGCTTCAGTTTTCTTATTTTGAGTTCAATTGGTCTTGCTGTCATATTTGGCATGATGAATATCATCAACATGGCGCACGGTGAATTCATCATGCTTGGTGCCTACATCTTTACGATAAGCGCTCTGGCCGGAATTCCGTTCATCGTCAGTGTTCTTATTGCAGTTCTGGGAGTGACGGTTTTTGGAATATTGATCCACAAACTGATCATCTCAAAGCTTCACTCAAGGCCTATGGATTCAATCGTGATCACATACGGAATGAGTCTTGTAATGAAGCAGCTCATACAGATCATCTTTGGTTCAACAATGCCATCTGTATCGATGCCATTGGGATCAGTCACAGCAGGCGGTAACGTACTTTCAGTCTACCGGCTTGTGCTTGTGTTAATCTCAATAGTAATGCTCGTTGCATTCTATATGTTCTTCAACTACACAAAATTCGGCCTTTATTCACGTGCCACCATGCAGAATGCAGAAGTTGCAAAGGCACTTGGAATCAACACCGGATTTGAATATTCAATGACCTTTGCCATCGGAGCTGGAATCGCAGGTCTTGCAGGAGCTCTTTATGCACCTGTAATGGCAGTTTCTCCAATACTTGGAGACAGCTTCATCATTCAGGCATTCACGACCGTAGTTGTAGGTGGAGGCAATCCGCTTATCGGAACATTCCTTTCGGGAACGGTTCTCGGAGTCATCAGCGGAATCGTTTCTCTTGAACAGGGACAATTCATCGGAAAGATTGCAATGCTTGTTGCGGCAATCATCTGTATCCGTGTTCTTCCAGGCGGATTCTCAGGACTTGTTGAGAAGATCCGCAAGGGGGTTTGATTATGAACTTAAAGACGAATTTAAAGTCAGCAGGCCGTGCATTCAGATCTGAATCTGAAAACCTCATAGCATTGCTCATGTTTGCATTCTTCATGATTTTGCCTGCTGCAACTTCAGCATATAAAATCCAGATCTATACAAACTTCTTTAACAGCATTCTTCTTTGCTTGAGCATCGTATTCATCTGGGGTTACTGTGGAACATTCAGTTTCGGTCAGGCTGCCTTCTACGGACTTGGCGCCTACGGGTATGCCATAATTTCCGGAAATATGGGAGTTCATTCACTGACACCTCTGGCAGCCTTGATTGCCATCGGCATCGTATGGCTTTTCGCACTGATTCTCGGCTACTTCATGTTTTATGGCGGAGTAAACGATGTCTTCGTAGGTATCCTTACACAGTGCATTACTCTTGCCCTTTCAACTTTCTTTGGCCAGACAGCAGGTCCTGAATGGCATGTAGGAAAAATCGCATTGGGTGGCTACAACGGAATCAACAAGATTTCGGCTCTTTACCTTGGTGGTCTTAAGCTTAAGGGAATTTCCTTCTATTACTTCTGTGCAATCACAGTATTCGTAGTAGTTCTTGTATTCAAGATTCTTGAAAGATCAAAGTTTGGCTATACAATGGTTGCCGTCAGAGAAAACCGCCAGAGAAGCAGCATGTTCGGATACAATGTACCAAAAGTACAGATGATTGTATTCAGCATCGGCGGTGCTATCGCAGCTTTTGCAGGAGTTCTCTATGCCTCATGGGGCGGTTATGTTTCGCCTTCATCGATGAGCATCACCCAGGCAACACTTCCTGTAATCCTTGTCGCATCAGGCGGAAAGAAAAGCCCTGTAGCAGCAATGCTATTTGGTTTCATCTACTACTTTGCAAACAACCTTCTTACGGGAGCAGGAAGCAGTTATTCGCTCCTCATCCTTGGTATCGCACTTGTAGTTGTAGTTCTCTTTGTTCCACAGGGACTCTTCAAGGCTCTCTTTGGAGTACTCGATGAAAAGATCATGAGGAGGTTCAGCCATGAATGAGATTCAGGAAACAGAAAGACCAGGGTCTGAAAGACCAGGGTCTGAAAGACCCGTTGTTCTGGAAGTAAAGAACATAGCAAAGAGATTCGGCGGAATCACAGCCCTCACTGACTTCAACCTTACGGTACGCCAGGGAGACATCCACTGCCTTATCGGACCGAACGGAGCGGGAAAGACAACAGTCCTCAAGATAATCATGGGACTCTATCCACCTTCAGCCGGAAGAGTTGAACTTAACGGACACAACATTACGGGTATGAAATCCCACGAAGTTGTTAAGAGAGGAATATCCATCAAGATGCAGGTTCCGGGAGTTTATCCTGACCTTACCTTGAGGGAAAACATGATCATCGCAGCCCAGAACTTTGTTCCAAAAAAGGATCTTGACGCTGAAATCGACAGGCTCATAAAGCTTGTAAAGATAGACAACCTGGGAAATCCGCTGGTTAAGAACCTTTCCCACGGACAGCAGCAGTGGCTTGAGATTGCTATGGCATTGTCCAGCCACCCTAACATTCTTTTCCTTGATGAACCTGCAGCAGGTCTTGGTCCTGAAGAGACTCAGTTTACTGCAGACCTTGTAAAGGAACTGAACGCTCAGGGCATGACAATCCTGTTCATTGAGCACGACATGAATTTTGTCCGCGCAATCGCAAAGCAGGTTACGGTTCTTCATCACGGAAAGAAATTTGCGGAGGGAACTCTCGATGAGATCCTTTCAAATGAAGAAGTAGTCCAGATCTATCTTGGAAAGCAGTAGGAGGTCGTTATGCTTGAAGTTAGAAACCTGTCATCTGGATATGGCAAGGTGCAGATATTGAATGACGTCAACCTCAAGATTGAGGAAGGTGAGATTGTTTCCGTAATTGGAAGAAACGGTGTTGGAAAAAGTACATTCTGCAAGACTGTCATCGGTATTCTTCCAACCATGCAGGGTGAGATTCTTTTCGACGGAACCATGAACATCTCAAAGACAAGCGCATACAGAAGGGCAAGGGCTGGAATTGCCTATGTTCCTCAGGGACACGGAATTTTCCCAAAGCTGACTGTCCATGAAAATCTTACAATCGGTGCACTCATAAATGAAGCTCAGAAGGAAGAAGCTTACGACAGAATCTACAACTACTTCCCTCGTCTTGGGGAACGCCGCAACCAGATGGCAGGAACAATGTCGGGCGGAGAACAGGCAATGCTTTCCATCGGGCGTGCTCTGGTGAACAAGCCAAAGATCATGATCCTTGATGAACCAAGTGAAGGTGTTCAGCCTAACATCGTAAACAGGATGGGTGAAATCGTTCAGAAGGTAAGTTCAGATCTTGGTCTTACCGTCATGATGATCGAGCAGCATCTTGGACTTATCCAGCAGGTAAGCCAGAGAGGATACGTAATGGACAAAGGACATATCATTGAGCCTTTGACGAAAGATCAGATCAACGATGAGTCTTACGTTACAAAATTCCTTTCTGTATAAGGAAAAGAATTTCTGGAAATGAATCATTAAAAACCAGACAGGACCGTTACAATTTAAGGTCTGCCTGTTTATATACCTGGCACGGAACATCAAACGACCCCTGGTGTTCCGTGCTTTTTTTTACAGCGACTGCCTGTACCTTTCGTAGAGCAGGACACCGGCGGCCACAGAAACATTGAGGCTGTCGATTTTTCCGCATGTCGGAATGGAAACGATGTTGTCGCACTGTTCCTCCAGCAACCGGCTGATTCCGCTTCCTTCGCTGCCCATGATGATGCAGGTTTTCCTGTCAAACCTGATGTCCTGTAAAGAAGAGCCGCCGGCGTCAGCGCCATAGATCCAGAAACCGCATTCCTTGAGCATCTGCACTGTTCTTACAAGATTTGAAACCTT
>JAEDDW010000115.1 GCA_016293645.1 Treponema sp.
CGGAACCTCTGGTATCCGTAGCGTATTGCAAGGTCACCAAGTCCGCCGCCACCGATTGTTCCGGCCATGGCTGAATATCCGATGAGGTTGATGATTGTAAGTGTAATTCCAGAAACAAGGGAAGGCATGCTTTCCGGAATCAAAACCTTGTAAATAATCTGCGAGTTTGTCGACCCCATGGCACGGGCAGCCTGAATCATTCCAGGGTCAACTTCCAGGAGCGCTGTTTCAACAAGTCGTGCAACAAAAGGAGCCGCTGCAATGGAAAGAGGAATGATTGTTGCTGTTGTTCCGATTGAAGTTCCAAGAATAAGGCGTGACAACGGGAAAAGCAAAATCATGAGGATGATGAAAGGGAACGAACGGAGAACATTTACGATGCGGCTAAGCACCTGATTCAAAATAGGACGTGGTGTAATTCCCATGGAGTTTGTTGAATAGAGAAGAACTCCCAAAGGAAATCCGATTACCATGGAGAAAAGTGTTGAAAACAAAACCATCTCCAGAGTCTGCAAAGTTGAAATACCCACTAATGTAAGAATCTGGCTCATTTTTCTTCCTCCACTCTAACACCGTTTTCCTTAAGGTAAGCAACGGCCTTTTCAATTTCTTCCTTTGGACCGATGAAATCCACAAGCATCTTGCCCACTTCACCTTCAGCAAGGTGTGAGATCCCGCCTGCACGAATGTTGAATTCAATGTCAAAATTTTTCGCAAGACGGCTCAGGACAGGTTCGCCGGTTTTCTTTCCTTCAAAGTAAAGTGCATATTCTCCGCCTTCCTTTGACCAGCGTGCGAATTCAGCACCGTTTTTTGATGCATCTTCCGGAGCAAGATGTGAAAGGAAGTCTTTTGTAACCGGACTTTTTGGTGCAGAGAAAATCTCCGAAACCTTCCCCTGTTCCACAACTTTTCCTGCATCAACAACTGCGACCTGATCGCATGCATCCCGGACTACTTCCATCTGATGTGTAATCATTACAACCGTAAGGTTCATCTTCTTCTGGATTTCGCGGATAAGGCTAAGGATAGATCTTGTTGTCTGAGGATCAAGGGCGCTTGTAGCTTCATCGCAGAAAAGGATGTCCGGTCTTGTAGAAAGGGCGCGTGCAATGGCAATACGCTGTTTCTGACCGCCACTCAAGGTGCTTACAGGTGCATCACCACGATCTTCAAGTCCAACCAGTGCAAGCATTTCCTTTACGCGGCTTTCAATTTCCGTCTTTGGGAATCCGCAGATTTCCATCGGGTATGCGATGTTCTTTGCGGCAGTTCTTGAAGTGAAAAGATTGAAGTTCTGGAAGATCATTCCAATCCTGCGGCGGCGCATGATCATTTCCTTTTTTGAAAGGTTGTCAACGCGCTCGTCGTTGTAATATACGGCTCCTTCATCAGGAGTTTCCAAAAGGCTGACAAGGCGGACAAGGGAAGACTTTCCCGCACCGCTTTTTCCTATGATTCCAAAAATCTGGTTTTCAGGAATATCAAGTGAAATGTCGTTTACCGCAGTGACAGTTCCGCCTGCTCCTTTGTAGGTCTTCTTAAGTTTTTCAAGTTTGATGCGCATGATAAAATAATGGTGTTTTATTTCCTAAAAGTCTATAGTCTATTCTTAGTAGCGAAGCAATCCATATGCCGGTAAAGCAAAGGCATGCATGGATCGCCGCGTCGCCATGCTCCTCGCGATGACGTCAACTTCGTCGTTGCGAGTCTAAGTCTATCCTTGCGTCATTGCGAGAAGTTCACGACGAAGCAATCCATTGATCACTACAGCAATTTATTATCTTCCGTTCATTTTTCCTCGACTTATGAAATCCATTTTGCGCGCTGCCTTTCGTGAACCACGGCTCTGGTCAACTGACTTCTGTTCTGGAAGCTTTACCTGACGCTTCAGGTTCCGTGAATCACGGACTTCCTTGAGCCACACCGGCAACTGGGGATGGGCATCACCCTTCTTTACATACTCAAGCCATTCCTCCGGTTCCGGCTGCTCAAACTTCATCTTCTGCCCCGTAACCGGATGGATGAATTCCAATGTGCGCGCATGAAGGCACAACCTGTGGAAAGGATCAGTTTTCGCGCGGTAGTTCTCGTCACCTGCGAGAGGATAATGCCTGTTTGCAAGATGTGCGCGAATCTGATTTTTCTTTCCCGTATCAAGTTCAAGTTCAAAAAGCGTATGGGTAGGTCCGCGCTCGACAACAACAAAATTTGTTCTTGCTTCCACGGTTTTTGCATCGTCATCCGCCCTGTTCTTTACATAGCCCACATGGTGTGCATTCTGTGCAAGGGGATCATCTATCAAACCGCTGTCCGGCAACGTTGGATGGTGGCCGCCTGGATTTTCTGCAACTGCGTGGTAGATGCGCCCTGTCACCATCTTCTGCCAGGAACCCATGATTTTTTTCTGAATGTATTCGTTGAGGGCAAACATCATTACGCCGCTCGTGTCCCTGTCCAGACGGTGAACGACAAAGGGTCTGTGTGTCGCCGTATATGTACCTTTTTTGCGCATGATTTTTTCAACCACGTCGATGGCTGTCCGTGACTTGCTTCCAGGGTATGGAACCGACAGAAGGCCCGTAGGTTTGTTGATTACAACTATATCCTTGTCCTCATAAAGGATCTCTATGCGTTCCTTGCCATAATCACTCTTGTTTTCCCTTTTATATTGCGTGCTTGCCTTTACATGATGGAGTGTTTCTTTCATGAATGGAATTATACATTTTTTTTACATAAGGTGGAAACAAAAAAAGCAGGCTGACAGTTCCATTGCCATCACAGCCGGAACCACCATCCTGCTCTCGTCAGCCTTCAGTTCTTCTGCTAGAAGTTGACTCTGAGTGTTGCACCTGCAGCGCTCTTTGCATCCTTGTCGTAGTTGTAGTAGACCTTGACAGTTGCTCTCTTTCCGGCTGTAAACTTGATTGAAGGTGTCACATCGTATGTCGTTTCAGATTCACCGTTCTTTTCGATCATCTTGATGCCAACTTCAAATTCCGGAGTGATGGAATTTGTGATCGCATAAGACATGTGAGGATAGAATTCAATCGACTTGTTGTCCTTCACGATGATCTGATGGCAGTAAACACCAGTTTCCAAAGGAAGACCAAGTCCCTTGAAATTGTAGTTCAACAATTCCCATGCTTCTGTATATGTTGTCTTTGCACCGCTCTTGTCTGTCTTTCCGGAAATTTCATCCTTGAGGAATTTTGCCTCAATGTTGAACTTAAGGTTTGGAACAGCCTTGAGACCAAAGAATCCATATGCCTCACCTGCAAGGTTGTATCCTCCGGCAATCGTGAAAAGTTCATGCTTGTACTTTGCGCTTACAGTAAGAACCTTTTCGTTAAGCTTGAATGATCCGACAGCTGCCTTTCCATCCTTGACTTCATCATCACCTTCAGCATATTTTTCTGCCCTGTATGTGCTTGCGCCGACGCCAAGGAAAAGTCCGTCAACAGGAACAAATACTGCACGGACACCGTATCCTCCGATGGCCTGGTATTCATATCTTGCTTCCGAGTGTGTATAGAAGTCCATGAGCTTACCGGCTTCAGCAATGATCTTTCCATCCATGAATTTTGCATATCCCATCATGTACTTGAGATTGCCCTGTGTGAACCATGTTTCCTTGCCTGCTGATTCAACTCCAAATCCGTCACACTGATAGCGGAATCTGAATCCATAATCTTCTTCAGTATAATCCACGTTAAGTCTTGCACGTGACTTTCCGTTTCCG
The DNA here is from genome assembly GCA_016293645.1 of Treponema sp. GTDB lineage: Bacteria > Spirochaetota > Spirochaetia > Treponematales > Treponemataceae > Treponema_D. The sequence goes on from JAEDDW010000115.1 coordinate 3,743, forward strand.
TAGTACTGACCATCCTTGAAAACCTTTGTTTCTGCATCTTTTGCATCAAAGTTTCCTTCAACACCAGTACGGAAATATCCGTTCACATCCCAACCTTCTGCAAATGACATTGCCATTGCTGCAAATGCAAGTCCTGCAGCCAAAATACTCTTCTTCATATAAACTCCTGTCATTGTTCCTTTTTCTACGGAACTCTTTCCATGCGGCAGCTTTTATCTGTACCTGCCGATATCATGAATGTATCTATAACTAAATATTAATGCAACTCATATCAATTTTCCATTATTCCATATCAAAATTAGACAACACATGGAAAGGATGTTATACTATCTGTATTATCATGAGTTTTTGAGGTAATTAATGGATTTGCTTTTAAATGATGTTGAAATTCCTGAAGGAACAATCGAAATTACGGAAGATACTTTTCACAACCACCGTCTGGTTTCATCTGTAAAAATTCCCGAAAGTGTTCTGGTCATCCGTGAACGTGCTTTTGCAGACTGCGTGAACCTTAAGAGCATTGAGCTTCCTGCAGGTCTCATGGCAATTGCAAAAGGAGCTTTCTACAATTGCGCAAATCTTGAATCTGTAAATATCCCTGAAGGTATCTCCACAATTGAAGAAGGCGTTTTTGAAGACTGCGCAGGACTTGAATCCATCATTCTGCCGGAAAATGTCACAGCCATAAAGGACAAGGCTTTCGCCCGCTGTACAGGCATCAAGAACCTGGTTCTTCCTGACAATCTGATTTCATGCTCAAAGACAGCATTCCCAAACAGCCGCAAGTATCTTCCGATCAACAAGAATTACAAATACGAAAACGGAATGATGATAAACACGGCAAACAGCATGCTTCTTTTCTATGATGGAGAAGCCAAGGAAGTTACAACTCCAGAGGGAATCAAGGGCATTGCCTTCCGTGCATTCAACGGATCAGGCATAACTAAAGTCCGTGTCAGTGAAGGTGTCACAAGCATCAGCGACGAAGCTTTCATTGACTGCGGAGACAATCCGGTTGTCATTCTCCCTGAATCGGTAGACTACATCGACAACAGCGCCTTTGACACCAAGACAAAGGTGTTCTGCCACAAGGGTTCCTACGCAGAAAACTGGTGCCGCAACAATCCTGACTTCAACCAGATTGCTGATGAATGCATGTAAACATGCGTATCAGATTGCTGAATCCTTAATCCAGGCCGTCACTTTTCCGTGGCGGTTTTTTTTTCACAAAAT
>JAEDDW010000116.1 GCA_016293645.1 Treponema sp.
GGACTTTCAAGGAGAATATCAAAGGCTCTGGCATCAAAAGTCAGCGGTGAAGTCTCCTCAAGCTTTGAAGGATTTCTTTCTTCCCTGAGGACGGAATGATATTTCACTGATGTCCATAAATGAAAAGAGGGGCTGACTTGCGTTTGCAAGCCAGCCCCTCTTTTCATTTACTTTTTATTACTTGATTACTTTCCTGTAGGTGTAAACTGCTTGTTTGGTGAATCCTTGCCTGTCTTTGGAAGGTCGATTCCAAGGCTTTCAAGGAATCCTGACTTTACATTTGGCATTGTAACGATCTGTGTTACGGAATGATCCTTTTCAATCCTTACGGCAGTTGAGTTCTTGATAGCATGGTGGTCCTTTCCGTTGATTGTAACAGTTCCGGCTGGTCCATCAACGCTGATTCCACTCTCAAGTGCCGCAATGACAGCTTCCGCTTCTGTTGTTCCCGCCTTTTCTACAGCCTTCTTGTAAAGATAGACGGAATCATAGACAGTCTCAATGTCCATTCCAAGGTAAGGAACCTGTGATTCGCTGAACTTTTCACGGAACTTCTTTGTGAAGGCCTTTGCTTCAGGAGTGTTGAGTTCCTCAAAATAAGGGGATGCGACATAGAGGTTTGCAAGAGCAGGTGCTTCAAAGATTTTGTGTTCTCCACACATAAGTCCTGATGTTGTTGTTACAAGAGGAATGTCTGCAAATTTTGCATTTGCCCACTGTTCATAGAAAGACATCTGAGCTGCACCTACCGCAATCGGGAACACGATATCTGGCTTTGCTGCATTTATGTTTGCGATTGTAGGGCTGAACTGGGAAACTCCAAGAGGAACGAATTCTGTTGCAAGAACTGTACCACCGCGCTCCTCAACAGCCTTGACGATCCATTCAGATGTGATCTGTCCAAAGTTGTAGTCTGCTGCCCAGATGTAGACCTTGGCTCCAGGCTTCTGCTTGAAGAGGTAGTCTACGATAGGATCAATCTGCATCTCTGGAAGACAGCCGGTACAGAAAGTATAATGTGATGCGACTCCTCCTTCATACTGCTGTGCATAGAAATATGGCATTTCATATTCTTCAAGAACAGGACGGATTGCTTCACGTGAAGCGCTTGTGATTCCTCCGAATACGGCATCGACCTTGTCTTCAAGGCAGAGCTTTCTTGCCATGTCCTGGTAAACAGTATTGTCACTCTGGGTATCATAGATGATGAGTTTGATTGGCTTTCCGTTGATACCGCCAGCAGCATTGATTTCATCCACAGCAAACTTCATTGCAGAACTTGTAATTCCACCATTGATGGCAATGTCACCTGTAATGTCGCACAGAAGACCAAGCTTGATTTCATTTGATGATGCCTTCTTATCCTTGCATCCAACAAATCCCATGAGCATTGAACATGCTGCCAGTGCTGTTAATATTCTTGTAAATCTTTTCATTGTGTTTTCTCCTAATGTAATTTGACTGCAGTTATTATTTAAAGAAGTTTTCTTCCTTGATGAGCTTGTATGCAGAGGTGTTTCTATCGAAGAGAAGATTAAGTCCGAGCATCGTTCCCTTCTTGTAGTCAAAGATAGCCTTCTTGAGATCGACCTCAGTCATTGCGATACCTTCCTTGCAGCCAGTAGTGCAGAGCTTTGTTCCGTATGGGTCTGTGATTGTGCTGCATCCGATGTAGTCGATGTCGCCTGTTTTTCCAACCTGGTTTGACGAAACAAAGAGAAGCTGGTTTTCCATGGCACGTGATGTATCGTAGGTATCGTAGATCTTGTACATTACATCCTTTGTCACATCGGCAAGGTGTTCAGGACATGGATCATTGAAAGGCCATGCAGTTGGCATTACAAGAATTTCTGCTCCACCCAGGGCAAGCTCTCTTGCGCTTTCAGGGAACTGCTTGTCGTAGCAGATGAGCATACCGATCTTTCCGATTTTTGTTTCAAATACAGGGAATGAATGTCCCGGTGAATAGATGTGGAGTTCGTCGCCTGGAAGGTGAACCTTTCTGTACTTGCCTACGAATCCTTCTGGTCCTACAAGGACTGCCGAGTTGTAGAGCTTGTAGTCGATTTCAGGATCGCGTTCTGTCATACCAAAAACAATGTAGACATTTTTTTCTTTTGCCTTGGCGATTATTTTCTGGACTGTTTCCCCTTCCGGAACAAGTTCCGCATTTGTGTACTGATATTCATGATCAGAGTAAGGCATTGCCACCAGACTCTGCAGATATCCCTGAAGGCTCTGTTCCGGGAAAACTACAAGATTAGCACCTTTTGCAGCTGCCTCGTCAATAAACGAAAAATACTTTTTCAAGTTTTCCTCTTTGTTGTAAACACAATGAATACAACAAGTTGCGATTTTTACCATAACAATTTACCTCCGGTTTCAAAATCTGACGAAAGACTACTGCAATGAAAACCTTCCGGAGTATAGAAAAAAATCAGAATGTCATGGAAAAATTCCATGTTTAAAAAATATTTTTCTTAAAAATAGAAATATCCCTTTACGGGTAGCAAATGATTTTATAGTTTTATCTGGTTTCTGTCCGTGAGGGAATATTCCCAAAAAAAAGGCATGTACATCATCTGCACATGCCTTCATTTACTGTTCACATAGGAGGTTATGAACAATATTTTTACTTCTTTTTTCTCATTACGATTTCTTTCTTGATTTTTCCAACCAGAGAATAGAAGGTGTCAACCATGTTTCCAACATACATTTCACCTGCCTGGGTCAGGCATTCGAATGCGTCATATTTGTCCCAGCCGTATTCTCCCATCCATTCAATGAGGTCAACGTAAGCCATGCGGGCTGCGTCTTCCATTGGCTTTGCAGTTCCCACGCACATGAGGTATTCGTCGTTTTCAATGCGTACGTTGTGGAGCTTCTTTCCCTTTATGAGGCTGAACTTGAGGATTCCTTTTGCAGGCATTTCAAGGGCAGTGCCACAGAGTTCTCCGTCTCCCTGGGTACCATGGGCATCACCAAGGAAGAAATATGCACCTTCCACGGCGACAGGGAGCATGACCTTGTTTCCAGGACATGTGTCGCGGCAGTCCATGTTTCCGCCCTGGTTGAAAGGAGTTGCCGTACTGATGGCCTCAAGTTCCGGAGCGGTTGTCATTGTTCCGTAGAAAGGCCTGTAGTCAAAGCTTAAGGCAGGATCTGTAGTGCTTGTAAATTTCTTTGTGGATTCATCATATTTGTAAAGCCAGCATTTTTCAGGAAGATTGTCGTTGAGCATTGGAGTTGATGATGTTGCAACAATACCACCAAAACCTGGAATCAAAGCGCTTCCTGCATAGCCTGTGGCCGGCTGGATGTCAAGGATTTCGACTACAAGAGTGTCTCCAGGTTCAGCTCCCTCAATGTAGAAAGGTCCTGTCTGTGGATTCATGTAACCGGCCTGGAAGAGAATGCTTGATGATACATCTGGACTTGTCAGTCTTCCAGAAAAAGCATCCTCCGTGTATATGGCAACTTCCTCACCAGGGTTGATCTTTGCAATTGGCTGTGAATAGCGTCCAAAAACAAATTCGTATTTGCCTTCCGGCTGTCTGAATTCTCTCATAATGTACCTCGAAAAAAATGGTGTCAAAAGATTAAAATCCTCTGCACCATTATTTTTATTCCATGAAGAGAAAAAAGGTTATGGAATTTTTCCATGTTCCCAGTGAATAAATCCACATCATGAAAAAATTAAATTCACGAGGGGCATCGTAATGACGGAAAGAATGGTCGTCAGTGCAACCCCCTTTGAAGACTGTTCGTGATTGCCGCCATACTGCTGTGCCATGAGAGGTACCATGCTTGCGACAGGTGCGGATGATATTACGATAAGGACACCCTTGAGCATTTTGTCTTCGATAAAGAGAGCCGACAGTGAAAGCACGATGAAAGGAATCACTATGAGCTTTATCAGACTGAAGGCAATGAGCCTTGCATCCAGAAAAAGTTCCCTTATGTTTATTGAGAGAAGTGAATGGCCGATGACCATCATGCTTAGTGGAAGCGCAAGGTTTCCCATGAAGGTCAAAAAATTTGTGACAACATAAAAGTTTGCAGGCTTGATGGCATAGACAAGAAGGGCCGCAAGGCAGGAACAGACTCCCACGTTTAGGAATTTTTTTGGATTGAATTTCTGGCTGTCATTCTTCTGGGCCATAATCCTGATTCCGTAGGTATAGATCAGAATGTTGAAAGGCAGAAGAAAGGCGGAACCAAAAAGAACGGCCTTGGACCCGAATGTCGCATTGAGGATCGGGAATCCCATGAAGGCGATGTTTGAAAAAACAATCATCATGCTGTACATTCCTCTTTCGCTCTTTGGTGCCCTTATGACAATCGGAACGACGGAAGCAAGCAGGATGAGAATTGCGTAGAGGATGAGGGCTGTAAGAAAGACAAAGCCAAGATCCGCCATGGTCACGGAACGGCAGTTGGCAAGGGCCGCGTTTATTATCAATGCTGGATTTGCAAGATTGAGTATGATCCAGGAAAAGGCCGACGAACTTTCCTTTGAAAAAACTTTTTTATTTCCGCATACATATCCTGCGATTACAAAAAGAAACATTATCATCATCTGCTGAAAAAGAATCATGGCATCCTGCTCCTTGTGGATATACAATTATGCCAGAATGCCATGTCCACGATGTGTGAATTTTTCCATATACGGTGTGAGAAAATCTTTTTTTTGGCGGAGGACTTACTGCAGGAGCATTTTGTCGCTTACAAGGCTCTTGTTTTTTATCGCGTGGAATTTCTCGATGATGTCATCCATGGTAAGGTTTGCTTTTTCCTCTTTGTCGATGTCCAGGATTATTTCACCACCGTCCATCATGAGAAGGCGTGTTCCATAGTCAAGGGCGTGCTGCATGTTGTGGGTTACCATCATGACCGTAAGGTTGTAGTCGGCAG
>JAEDDW010000117.1 GCA_016293645.1 Treponema sp.
CTTATTTTTTTACTTCAACAGAAGCGGCTGTTTCCTTATTTTCTTTATTCGTGTCATCATCCGATTTTTTTTCTTCTTCATTCAGACCAAAGAGTTCCTCATCAGAGACACTTTTATCATCCCCTGCTTCTTCTTCAGTCTTAGTTTCTGAATCTTCAGTAAGCTCCTTTATCTTCTTATCAAGGGCAACAATCTTTTCATCATCAGGATATTTTTCAATGAGTTCTGCAAGCTTTTCCTTTGCAGCCTCGTATTTTTCCCTGGCGATCAGGATATTTATGTAGTTCTGCATTGGTTCAAGTTCATCTGGATATTCAGTGCAGATCCTTGCATACATGTCCTCAGCCTTTTCAAGGTCTCCTCTCATGGCCTCAATATAGGCCAGACACAATTTCAAAGACATGTTGTCCGTATCTCTCTTCAAGATCGTTATAAAAGATTTTCTTGCCTCATCCCATTTTTTTAGATATACATTGCAGAGGGCTATCTCATAATAAGCACTGTCATGAAGAGCTTCATTCAAAAGAACCTTTTCATAATAGGAAACAGCCTTTGAGTAATTTTCCTGGGATTTATATGTTTCTGCAATGGCAAAATATTCTTCATCAATGTTTCTTCTCACAAGCCGACTTTCACCAGGCACCGACATATCCTTGATCGACCTGCAGGATGAAAATGAGAATGCTAAAAGAACTATTGAAAGAGAAGCAATGATTTTCATATCTATTTTTTTACAGATTCCTCTATTACTTCATCACCGACGACCCTATAGTGTTTTCCTGTAATGGGATCTCGAGTAAAAAGTTCAGCGATCTGTCTGTCAGTTATTTCAATATTTGAAAGATAAAGAGTCTCTGGATCAGTCTGTGTGACGGAACCTCCCATCATCGAGAAAGAAAGAGAAAGCAAAGCGTTCAATGCAGAAGCGGCTTTTTTATTTGTCAGATGAATGTAAAAAGAAAGATTATATCTTCCTGAATACTGGTCCGGCTTTTTTCTGTCAGGAAGATAGCTGATACTTCCATAAATAACATCCGTTCCAACAGAAACTGTCTGACCGATAAGATTTCTCAGATACTGCCCAGGTCTTGTTATGTAGAACAAGATATCATCTGATTTCTGGCTGATCCACTTGTTGTATTCAGTTTCCTTTACTTCACAACGCTGGGAAAATTTATCAAGCATTGGATTTACATTCTGTGACATGCATAGAATTTTTGTCGAAGGAAAAGCAATCTCAAAATTCGATGCATTGCTTTTGTACTTGGTCATCTCACCTGAGTCAAACAAAACAGTTTCCTTATCAAAACCATTCTTTTTCGTCATGACCTGGCCGACTTCAAATTTTGAAACTGTTGTAAACGAAGCCGTCTCAAGGCGGGAACGGTCTTTAACAGTTCCAAGTCCAGAATAGAGCATATCTGTCCTTTCACAGATGGTCATGGCATTGCTTTCACTCATGCCGTTGACTACGGAACAGACAATCTTCGACACAAGGTCCTGGTGTTTTTTTACAGGAACACTCATGTATATGCTGAGATCATCAGAAATCAAAGCAAGGGGATGAACCTGTGGTTCCGTCTGAACGCTTTCAACCCTGGCAGTCTTACAGCCTGTCATGCCGACAGCAACTGCAACCGAAACAATCAGAAATAATTTCTTCATCATGCCTCCTTTTCCCAGATTATGCCTTTACAACCTTGATGGTCCACTTTGCATCTTCACAATCAATTTCAGTACCAGAAAGTCCGTCAACCCATGCTGCCGATGCTGAAAGGGTTTCACCTGTTACGAAATCCTTGAACATCTCGAAGGCAGCCTTGAGGGAAGCATCCCCCCCTACAGAAAGATTGATTCTGTCAGTAACTTCAAAACCACTTTCCTTGCGGAGGTTCTGGATACCGCGGACAAGGTCACGGGCATACCCTTCTTTCTTAAGTCCATCAGTAATCTTTGTATCAAGACCGACTGTAAGAGTTCCTTCATTGATAACCTTAAGGTCTTCTTTTTCCTTGCGTTCAATCATCAGGTTTTCTTCGTTGAGTTCAACATCAGTACCTGAAACATTGATTACAAGTTTTGAACCGTTGAGCATGGCAGCGATCTGTTCGCCAGTAAGCTTTGTGATTTCAGCGGCGGCAAGCTTCATGTTTCCACCAAGGAGTTTTCCAAGAACGCGGAAGTTTGCCTTTGCGCTGTATTCAACAAGCTCGTCTTCCTTTTCGTGGAAGATTACTTCTTTTACATTGAGTTCTTCTGCGATTGTATCGCGCATGCTGTCAAGAACCTTCTTTTCTTCTGCATTGCGTGTAACGAGTGCTACGCTTGCAAGTGGCTGGCGGTTCTTAAGATTGAATGTGTTGCGCAGTGAGCGTCCCATTGAAACTGCCTTCTGTACTGAAGCCATCTGGAATTCCAGTGTTTCGTCACGGAACTTTTCGTTGTAAACAGGATAGTCAGAAAGGTGAACGGAATCCTTGTCTTCTGCAGTCCTAAGGTTCTGCCAGATTTCTTCCGTAATGAATGGAACGAATGGAGCTGCAACAAGAGCAAATGTCTTGAGGGCACTGTAAAGAGCTCCGTATGCTTCCAGCTTGTCACTGTCGCTTCCAGACTTCCAGAAACGGCGGCGGTTGCGGCGGATGTACCAGTTGTTGATTGAATCAATGAAATCAAGCATTGGATCGATTGCAGCACTCAGGTCATAATCATCGAGGGCTGCAGTAACATCCTTTACCATCTTCTGTGCAACTGAAAGAATCCAGCGGTCAAGAGGATTGTCCGGAAGCTTGCTGTCAAATTCATGGCCTGTACAAGTAACGCCGTCAATGTTTGCGTACTGAACGAAGAATGAATATGAGTTCCACAATGGAAGGATGATTGACTTGATAACTTCGCGGACACCGTCATCGCTGTACTTAAGGTCATCGGCCTTTACGACTGCAGAGTGCATGAGGAACAGGCGGAGAGCGTCGGCTCCAAACATGTTGATAGCTTCAACAGGGTCTGTATAGTTCTTGAGGGACTTGGACATCTTGCGTCCGTCAGAGGCCAGAACAAGACCGTTTACGATACAGTTCTGGAATGCAGGCTTATCAAAGAGATGGCTTGCAAGAATTGTAAGTGTATAGAACCATCCGCGTGTCTGATCGAGACCTTCGGAAATGAAGTTTGCAGGGAAATGGCTTTCAAAGAATTCCTTGTTTTCAAAAGGATAGTGCTGCTGTCCGTAAGGCATTGAACCTGATTCAAACCAGCAGTCGAAAACTTCAGGAATGCGCTTCATTGTGCCCTTGTTACACTTTGGACACTTGAATGTAATCTTGTCTACAAACTGCTTGTGGAGGTCTTCCGGATATGTTCCGCTAAGATCCTTAAGTTCCTGACGGCTTCCAACACAAAGGCGGTGGTTACATTCTGGATCATCACACTTCCAGATTGGAATTGGATTACCCCAGTAGCGGTTGCGGCTTACTGCCCAGTCACGGCTGCCTGCAAGCCACTTACCGAAGCGGCCTTCCTTGATGTGACCTGGCTGCCACTTGATCTGGCTGTTTGCCTTAAGAAGAGCATCGTGATGGTCAGCAACCTTTACGAACCAGGAACCGATACCGCGGTAAATGAGTGGTGAACCACAGCGCCAGCAGTGCGGGTACTGGTGGTTTACAGTTTCTCGCTTAACAAGCTTTCCTTCCTTCTTGAGGCGGTCCATGATATCCTTGTCTGCATCCTTTACAAAGATTCCCTGATAGTCTGAAACTTCCTTTGTAAACTTACATTCTGCATCCAATGGCTGAACATTTGGAACACCACTGCCACGGAATACCTTGTTATCTTCTTCACCGAATGCTGGTGCAATATGAACGATACCAGTTCCGTCTTCTGTAGAAACATAGTCTGCGTTGAACATGCGGAAAGCACCTGCCGAGCAAGGCTGACCGGACTTTTCTGCACACACCTTTGGATCTGCAAGATCTGCAAAGTAAGGGAACAATGGTTCGTAAGTTGCACCTACGAATTCACTGCCCTTGTGTGTCCAGAGGATTTCGTAGTCAGCTTCATTCTTGAAGTAGGCACTGATGCGGGCCTTTGCGAAAATGTAATTAGTTCCGTCTGCCTTGTCCTTGAGCTTGACATATTCAACATCTGGTCCCATACAAAGACCAAGGTTTGAAGGCAATGTCCATGGTGTTGTTGTCCATGCAATGAAATATGTGTTTTCAAGATCACTGTCACCGATGGCAGCAGGCAAAGATTTTACAGCAAACCTGATTGTAACGGCAGGATCCTGCTTGTCTTTGTATCCCTGTGCAAGTTCGTGAGAAGAAAGAACTGTCGAGCAGCGTGGACAATACGGAAGAATGTACTGACCTTCATAGATGAGACCCTTGTCCCAAAGTGACTTTGCAACCCACCAGATTGATTCCATGAAGTCTGGATTCATTGTCTTGTAATCGCGGTCAAAGTCAACCCAGCGGCCCATGCGTGTGATTGTCTTGCGCCATTCTGCTGTGTATTTCAAAACTGAATCGCGGCATTTTTCGTTGAACTTGTCGATGCCGAATTCTTCGATTTCGTGCTTTGAGTTGATTCCAAGTTCCTTTTCAATAAGGTTTTCAACTGGAAGACCATGGCAGTCCCAACCGAAACGGCGGTCAACCTTCTTGCCTTTCATTGTCTGGTAACGTGGAATTATGTCTTTGATTGTTGACGGAATAAAGTGTCCGAAGTGTGGAAGACCAGTTGCAAATGGTGGGCCGTCAAAGAATACATATTCTTCACAGCCTTCTCTCTGGTCCAATGATTTCTTGAATGTGTTGTTCTGTTCCCAGAACTTTAAAACTTCTTCTTCCTGTTTAGGAAAATCTGCTTTTGGATCAACACTCTTGTACATAAAATCCTCTGAA
>JAEDDW010000118.1 GCA_016293645.1 Treponema sp.
TCAGCAACAGCAACTGCGGCTGCCTTCACAGCGGATACAGGTGCTGCAACGAGGGCTGCTTTATTCACTCCAACAGGCTTCTGAACCTCAGGAATCTCAACCTTTGACGCTGCGGCGACAACAGTTTCGTTTTTTATTTCTATAGAAGAATCTTCGATTTTCTGTGCAGGCTTTGCATCTCTTTTTGGCGGCGGAACAACTGCCACGTCATAGAGAACACCTTCAGGTCCTGCAACTTCAAGCTGAACCGGGAGACCTACATATTCCTCGCCGGAACTGAATTCAAATCCATCCTGCTCAAAAGAGTCATCCTCAGGATCCTTTCCGTCCCCGCCTTCCTTGTTCTCAGACTCAGACGGAACTTCCTTGACCCCGGCTTCAGGTGCGATTGCAAGAGCCGAAGCGTTGAATTTCATATAGTCAGGAACATCAACATCCTGTTCACCCTGGGCCATCTCGACAATGTCTTCGCCATAAAGCTCGATGTCAATTGCCCTCTTCTTTGCGACAAGGTTTCTGTATTCCTTTTTCCATGCGTCAGAAGAATCATCCTGCCAAATTGTGTGGGAAAGACGGTCCGCAAGATTGAAGGCACGTCCTGTTTTGTTTTCAAAGGCACCAAGATAAGAATATTTCGAAGCAAGAGCCTCATCCATTTTTCTTACCTTCAGATATGCAAGGTCACATTCGTCGTAGTTTTCAAGTTCGTAACAGCAGCGTGCAACTCCAAGGAACGCAAGTGTATTGCTTCTGTCCTTCTTGAGGACTTCCTTGTACCATTTTTCCGCCCTCTCATAATCCTTCTTTGCAAAATACATGTTTGCGGTATTGAGGATCGCAGGCATATAGCCCTTTCTTCTCAACGGACGGAACTGTTCTTCCGCCTGTGAAAAAAGACCGTATCTTGCATAGAGCGCACCAAGGCTGTTCTGGATCCTGTCATCTTTGCGTTTTGCAAGGATCGCATTGTATCCCTGAATCTTAGGTTCGATTTCGCGCAGGATCCATTCATCGACACTGTGGCTGAAAATTTTTGCGACAATATCAGGATCTGGCAGTGTAAAGGAAGCTCCCGCATCAGGAACATTTACAGGCTTGTAGACCTGCCAGCTGTCGCGCATCTTGTACAATGCTGCCGTTCCGTTTCTTTCAGCGACTTTCCATTCACGGGCACCTACACGCCATGCCTTGTTGAAACCTTCATCAGTAAGCGTGATTTCAAGCGGAACCCAGACTTCAGATCCATGGACGATGAAATTATCAAGAGAGCCAAACTGTTCAACAGCCTCGCGCTTGTAGAGACCGGAATCGAAGGCCATGTAGATATGACCAGGGATGGTAATGAAAGCAGTATTGATTCCGATTGCCTCAAAAAGAGAACACACAAGAATCGAAATGTCATCACAGTCTCCACCACGATACATGAGTGTCTGATAAGGAAACTGAAGGAAGTCGATGGATTCTGTACCAACGTTATCCTCAAAGGCTGAAGACGGGTCGATTACATAGTTGAGTCCAAACTGGTCAAGGGTATCAAAAATCGCCATGGCATACTGAATGTTGTCAGGTACACCGTTGCGCATGTTTTCATGGGCGATGGAAGCAATGTATTTAGCAAACCACATTGCGGCAGGGTCTTTTGAAGAAACAAAAACGGAAGCACGGCGGTCATCAGACCATGACATGTTGTTTCGTCCGTAAACAGGAACGACCATTGCGTATTCACAGTTTCTTTTCTGACCGAGACAGGTGTATTCAATATTTATGATTGCCTGAGTATCGTTTTTTTCCGTCATCTCAAGCATGTGTTCGTTGAAGAAGGCTGTCAGATTGACATCGAGGCTTTCACCCTTTCCTAGCTGGTCTATCACACCACAGACATTAGGATGCCCCATGTACTGAGGCTGATAGAAGGATACCCTTACGTCCTGGATTTTTGCATCTTCTTCATTTGTAATTGTAATTGTTCCGAAAGGATTGGTCTCATACCATGAATACAGAACAGGGAAAACAGGCTTGACTTCCTTTGTCTCCATCCTGATGCTTGTTTTTTTTCCGAACATCTCTGAAAGGTTGACGGTGATTCCCGGAACAGCAGACATTCCGTTGAGAAGTGCGGTATTTCCGGCTGCATAATGAGATACCTTTGCCGCCATGTCTACAGAAACAACAGGATTGATCTTGTAGGAAATTCCGATATTCATTCCGGCTGTAATTCCAGACAATGTGGAATTGAACTGGGCACGGTAAGCACCGATGTTAAGTCCTGCATTGATGTTGATTCTGTCAGAAACAGGAACGTGGTAAGATGCTCCGGCTCCCCCATCAAGAACTGAAATTGATTTTACATTAGGCAATGAAAGAGTCATGTAGTCGCCAAAAACGTTCAAGCTGAAATATTTGATCGGCTTGAAAGCCATCGAACCGCCAAAACCCATTCCGTATTCGATGCTGTGTTTTTCAGATCCAAGAGGCACAGTGGCATGAGGATACAGACTGAACAGAACATCGCCATCAGCGGACAAAGGAATCGTCAACAATGCTGAACCTAAAACCGCCACGGCAAATTTCATGTTTCTGCGAGACTCTTTTATATTTCTTCTTAAACTTTTAGCTCTCTTTCCTGACATGTCCTGCTATTCCAATTCACTTTCAATACGACCAAGATTCTTTCTGGCCGTCTTGTTGTCTGGCTCATACTGCAGTGCCATTTCGTACCACTTCTTTGCTTCCTTGAAATTCTTCTGAAGGGAATAGATGTTCCCAAGGTTGTTCATTGCACTTACAGAACCCATTTTTGCAGACATTTCATAAACTGGCTTTGCACTGGAGTACATGCCTGCACGGACATAAAGCATACCAAGCTGATTATATAATGTTACAGAAGCACCTTCTGCTTTTATTCTATTCTGGACTGCCGCGATCTGTGGACCGAATTCAGCAGTGACATAACGTGACATTTCAGTTTCCACGGTTGAAATAAGGTTCTTCTCATTCACTGAAAGTCTTACACTTGCATCAGTCGAGAAACCGGCAGGCGGATATGACTGCCATGCCTCAGAGATTGAAGTGAATTCAAAATCAATTTCATTCTCAGTACATTCCTGAAGGGCCATGATTCCACGGTACCAGCTGTTGATGAAGCCTTCCCTGAGGGATGCCATTGAAACAGGGATCCAGATTTCATCATCGATGACAAGAACACGGTCATATCCGTCAAAAAAATTTTTTGCCTTTGCCGCGTTTACATTGAGGTTGAAGCAGACGATGAAGTCATTTTCAAGAGGAATGAACGCAGCCGGAATACCGACAGATTCAAGAAGAGCCATGAAAAGAATTCCAAGCTCGTCCTTGTCTCCTGATTTGTAAAGCATCGTCTGGAACGGATACTGGATGTAGTCGAGAAGTTCAGGATTTGTGTGGTATTCTGCGTATGGAGTCGTCGTATCGGAAGCAAGTGAAATGCCGGCGAGATTCATTCCGTTGAAAAGATACATGGCAAACTGCATGTTGCGGTTCAAGCCGGAACGAAGATGGCTGCGTGAAATTCCAACAAGCACCTTGGAGAACTCGAGGACTTCCTGTGAAGTTGTTGAGATGTAGCTTGAAAGAACGCTCTGGTCTGTCCAGCGCACCTGGTTGCGGTTGTAGACAGGAATGATGACCTGGGAAACGGCACTTCTGTGCTGGCCAAGGAGATCGTACTCCACGACAATTTCGCCAGGAATTTTTCCGGCTTCCGAAAACTGGAGGATGGCATCGGAGAAGTCGGCAACGATGGCTACTTCAGCCTTTTTATGCTTTCTGATCTGCTTGATGGTTCCGCATTCGATAGTAGAGTTTGTATATTTCTGCGCACGGAACAGAACACGGACATTCTTGATTTCCGCAGACTCCTCGTTCTGGATCGTAATTGTTCCGAAAGGATTGTTTTTGTAAACCGTATAGAACAAAGGAAAGATGCTTTCGCTCTGGTCTACCGTAGCAATTACATCGTGGAAAATTTTCTCGGTATCAAATTTATACTTTATGGAAACTCCGGCTGTAATTCCGGCACAACCTGGATTGCCCCAATAGGAGTCATTCTGAAAATCTATCCAGGAAATATTGCCACCAACGGAAACATTAGGATTGATTCTGTAGCTCAGGTCACCGAATGCCCTGTACCATGGCGCATAATGGTTCATTCCGTTTGTCATGCTCATGTAGGCACCGGCTACAGCACCGACATCGAGTTCAAGTCTTGAAAAAGGATAGAAAAAAGCCCCCAGCTGAAGTCCAAAAGGGAAAAACGAGACGATCTTGTCACTGCCAGATTCAAGCTCACCGCTGTTGTTTTTTGGCATGGCAAGATAGCCGAATTCGGCGCCGACATTTACGAGACCAAATAGATCAGCTCCCACGTCAACCATTCCGCCAAAACCGACTTCCGCATATTTCGTCTTTCCGCCTGTGAGGAAAGGAAACACACCCATCGGATTTGCCTTGAACGTAAGCTCTACGGCAGAAGCAATGCCGCCAAGACACAGTGATATTATTATTGATATTAACTTTTTTACTGTAACTTTCATAAACTATAAAACTCTCGATTATGTAAAACCCTATTATTTTTACAAATTTGAGAACAAAAATCAAGAATTATAACCTTATTTTTTTATAAGAGGAAAAGGATGCGTGCAAAGAAAGTGTTGCCATATGCAATCAGGCAGGCTTCGACTTCGCTCAGCCAGCCTAGCATCAGGGTCCCTGAGTGCAATCGAAGGATCCCTGAGTGCAATCGAAGGGTCCCTGAGTGCAATCGAAGGATCCCTGAGTGCAATCGAAGGGTCCCTGAGT
>JAEDDW010000119.1 GCA_016293645.1 Treponema sp.
CCACTCAGGGATCCTGAATTGCACTAGGATGGCTGAGCGAAGTCGAAGTCATCCTATATAACCTCAGGGCCCTCCAATAAATCAGCTTCTTCTTGAAACGAAAAGAAGTGCGGTTCCAAAAAGAAGCGTGATGTACATCGCAAAGGCGGCGACAAGGGCTCCGGACCCACATGTTCCGATGAGAACATAGTTTGCCATGGTGAAAAGATATCTGAAGGCGCTGAAGATGAACAGCGTGATCGTTCCCAAGGCCGGAATGAGAAGAATCCAGCGGAACTTGAAGATTTCCTTGGGATCATCGATTCTGTAGTTCCATGCGATGCTTGCGCAGAGAATCAGCATGATGAGTGCTATGAAAGGATACGTTATTCTCTGGAGGAAATTTTCAACAAAGACTTCCTTTGAGAAACCGTATTCAACTGCGTCCGGAAGGAATTTGTAAAGTGAAAGAAGGGACATGGTGTCTGCTCCTGATGACGCTTCGTTGATGACATGGAAGTCGGAGAAAGGCATAGGTAGAATCATCATTGTCGATTTTGGAACATTGACAAAAGAGATTACGGAAGTCATTGAATCCTCTTCCTCAAGAGCCTTCATGCCAAGTTTATCCAGGATGTGTACAGGTATTCCAGTCCTGTCAAATTCGAAAACCGGTTTTGAGATGACACCTTCAGTCGTGCGGTCAACAGATTGCAGTGTGATCACAGGAACGCTTTTCCATTTTCTGCTGATTCCAAGAGAGGCATGGCTTGATTCATCGATTTCAGAGACAAGCTGTGCTGTGACTTTTGCGTAAGGCACGTGGAATGAATAACGGAAGTCTCCGTTGGAATCGTAGTGGATGACATTGAAATCCTCAAGATATCTTACAAGACCTCCGTCCCTTTTTATGTCCATTGATTTTGAAATGTAGAAGACGTTGCTTGTTCCGTCCGGGTAGTCGAGAGTGAAATAGACGTTCTGGCTGTCTGCAAGCTGGTTCATGTTTTCAGTTTCATCAAAGAAGAAATACTGGTTCTCGACATTTTCCTTTGCAAGCTCAAAAAATTTTATTACGTCCGGATCCTTTCTTTTTTCTGCGGGACTCTCGCCAAGACTGAGGAATATGTAATATGCCTTGAGGTCATCGCCTGAGACGTAGGCTTTGTACCCCTCACGCTTTTTCTTGTAGTATTCACGTTCAGCAGAGTTGTCGAATTCCACGGGAAGGTTAAGCTGTTTCCATGCGTAATTTGCGGCCTGGGTTGCGGCAGGAAGATTTGTATTTGTTCCATCGCAGGCGTCAACTGCAAGCTGGGCCCAATAGTGGGCATCAAACCACTGTTTCTTTTCAGCGGCTTCCTTTGATCTTTCAAGGAGCTGAAGGATCGTGTATCCTGCGTGCTCGTCGTGAATGGGCTTCACAACTTTTGCGTCAGTGATTTTTCTGTACATCTGGCGGTCGTGTTCAAGATCGACGGCATCCTGGGCTTTCTTCAGCGTGGAAATCGCTTCCTCATCTTTTGGCGCAATATCTACGGCTCTTTTTGCGTACTGCAGGGCAATATATGGATGTCCTTGGTTCAGAAGGTTTCTTGTTGTTGAAAGTGCCGACTCAAGTTCCATAGGTGCATTTTCAATGTGATTCAGTTTTTTCTGGAAAGACGGAACAAGAACTTCCTCATTCATTGAAAGAAAGAATACGAGTCCAATGGAAATTACTATGACGGTCTTGAGACGGTCAAACATTGCCTGTGAGAATCTTCTGCGGCTTATGCTGTCTGATTTTTTCCATGTTACTGCACATGCGACTGTAAATCCGCTTAAAAGGATCGGAGGCATGAGCGTGAAAAAGCAAAGGGTGACGGCAGTAAAACGGTAGCTGCTTTCCGCTCCCTTTATGAGAACTGGAAGATCAAGAAAAGCATGGACAAGTCCGGTTATGAGCAGAAACACGAGAAGCACATAGGTCAAGAGAATCAGTATCAGTTTTTTCATTGCAGATTGTCTCCATAATCAACGCCGTAGTTTTTGTTCCGGTTGATTGAGGTAAGAACAATACCAAAACCCGAGAATGCGGCGGCCAGAAGAATATTGATTATAAAAAGAAGAAAGTTTGACTGTTCTGGAGCAAAGGTAAACAGTGAGCTGATTCTCTGGGTTGCAAAGTAAAGCTTGCCAAAGGAAAGCATGTTCACATTTACGCCTATGACAGTCAGCGCCAGTGAGAAAATTACCACTACGTTGATCAGTTTCCAGCGCGAGAACCCCTTCATGAAAATCAGAGTGATGAGTGCAAGGCCGAGGGATGAAAAAAGAAGCCAGCTTGTGAAACCTGAAGAACATTCCAAGGTGACCATGCCAAGGTATGCGGAAATGACTTTTATGGCGAATCTGGTGACAGGCGGAATTTCGATGGATGTCTGTATGAGTGAATCGGTAAAAGTTGAAAAATCCTTTGAAAGTTCCACGTCCTTGAATGTATAGACCTTCTGCCCTGCGGAATTTTTGTCGATGCAGATTCCCGAGGCAATGTTGTCCCTGTCAACGGAAGAATAGTAGAAAACGAAACCGTCACCGGCGTTCCTGAAATATCCAGTTGAAAGAGGTTCCCTGTTGATTACGTAGGAAGACTTGCTGGCCTTCTGGATTCCGGCTCTGATGACAACAGGCTGTATGAAAATCCACATGGCCATGTAGATGACAGCGAAAATCACAGCGGAAACAAGAGGAATCTCCTTGTACCTTATGAGATAGAAAGATGCGAAGGTGGTGCTGATTGCAAAGACGAAAGGAATTGAAAGGAAAAATCCCTGTATGAAGAAGGCAAGATTGAATGCCGCGAATCCCTGTCCTGCCACAAGAGTCGAGCACATGGAATAGATCATATAGAGAACAGCTCCCGCAACGGTTCCTATGAGAACCATCATCAGATGGGAGACTATCAATTTTATGGTAGAAAATAGCATAGATTTCATCGAAAAAGAATAACATGCATGATGAAAAAATTCAAATCTGTATGGTAGACAAAGCTCTTTCCGTATTTGAGCAGCAATCTTATCAACAAGCTATATATGTGCTATACTCGATTCATGTCTAAGACCATACTTATTGCGGGAAAAAACATGCCTGAAGCCGGCAATTTCACAGACGGAGTTGCATTCTCAGGCAGAAACATCATAGTATCCGGAACCATTGCTGATTCCGAGGAAACAAGAAAACTTACGATCGCTGAACGCAAGGCAAACCAGGAAGCTTACGAAGAAGAGAAGGCACAGGAAGCAAAAAGCGGAATGTGCACCATAGAATGGAACAAATCTTCTCCATTGTCTGCAAGGTCCCTTGTTCTTCAGACCACAACGATTTTTGGCCGCATGGATGAAGCTGTCCTTTATTTTGACGAGGAATGGTATGCGTCGAAGGCGGAAAAAATGGATTCCGAGGAAATAGTCCGCGGCTGTGACGAGATGATTGCAGGTTACCAGTATCTCGCCCTGGAGATTCTCAACGCTTTCCAGAGGAGGGAAACTTCCGAAGGCAAAGGAAAACTGGTGTTCCTCCTGAAGGAGACGCCAAACAGAATCGATGTCCTTAAGAATCCTTCAGTGAAAGATGGTCTAAGCCCTATTGCTTCTCCTCTTGTTGCATCGGGAGCCGCAGCTTTTGCAGCTTTTGCGGAAAACATGGCGGCCGTGTGTACAGACTCAATTTTTGTTGATGTTGTGATCGTTCGTGGTGACAGTACAATGGAAGGTTTCCGCCGCGATGATGAAACAGGAAGATGGCTTTGTTCCTATCTTGATTCAATTGATTCTTCTTCTACAGGCGGAACTGCTGAACGCAGGGATGTTTCATGGGTCCGCCCTGGTGAGAAACCAAGGCAGGAAACACACAGAAAATTCGGACTTTTCAGAAGATAGCTGCAGGGGAAAAGCAAAATGGAACTTAATTTCATAACCGAAAGCATCATAAAACTTCTTCTGGCAGTGCTGTGCGGTTTTTTTCTTGGCCTTGAAAGGAAAAGCCATAACCATGCAGTAGGACTCAAGACTCTTGTTCTCATCTGTGTTTCTTCCGCTTTGCTTTCTCTTCTGTCGTCATTCATGGCGACAAACGAAGTTTTTGCACCGATCGGAAGGGGAGACCCTACAAGAATCGCATCCGGTGTAATCAGCGGCATAGGTTTTCTTGGTGGTGGAGCCATCATGAAGACAGGCCTCAACATCCGCGGTCTTACTTCTGCAGCCGTAATATGGACTTCTGCTTCCATGGGACTTGCAATCGGAGCAGGACTGTACATTCAGGTTGGAGCGGCGCTTTTCCTTGTCCTTGTTCTTCTTGTCGGTCTTGAAAGGATTGAGGCCAAGTGGTTTCCCGCAGCAAAAAGCAAGACGATCCACCTTTGCTATGAAGGCGAAGACCTTGATCTTAAGAAAATCCGTCAGACAATTGAAAACCACGGTCTTATCATCGGAGACATGAACATGAGCCGTGTGATCGTCTCAAAGCAGACTTTCCTGCACTACACCGTGAAATCTCCAGCCGGAACAATCTACACCGCCTTGATCAAAGACTTGGATGAAATAGGTTCCCTCACGGAATTTTCAATCACAGACTGATTTCCATTGCCATTCATTCCGTCGCTGGGGCCCGCCGTTCTATGCATTGAGCCATTTGTCATAAGCAAAACAGCGTGAATTGAAGATGCCCATGCAGCAACAAAGATGGGGCAGGAAAAGGAATCTGGTGGGACGCAGGAATGAAGGGCAAGGAGGGGCCTGCCAAAAAGACACATCGCTTTTGAAGATGAAGCGGGAGGTTTCCATTGCCATTCATTCCGTCGCTGGGGCCCGCC
>JAEDDW010000120.1 GCA_016293645.1 Treponema sp.
AAGATCAATACCAACAGTGAATTTGCACCTGCAAACAAGGAAGAAACAGATCCATCTACAGGTGAAATAATTACAACACCAACAACCAACAATGTTGCGTTCCGTGTATTTGCACATGACGGAGAATTCCTGAGCCTTCCAAGGGTATCTTCAATGGTATTCGATACTGAATCTCCTGAAATTACAGGACTTACACTTGTTCAGTATGGTGGACTTGACGGAACTACTGTAATTGCACAGCGCGCATACAAGGAAGACATGTTCATCAACAGCGACTGGTGGCTTGAAGGTTATGTAAAGGATGACACTGTAAGCGACCTTGATGTCCTTGGAACAGAACTCATGGTTGACGGTGAGATCAAGACAAGCGCAGACTTCAAGGTAACTGAAATCCATCCGGAATCAGTTGTTGCCGACAAGTCCGTAAGCATTACTGCCGCAAACAAGGAAGAATACGGTGACGGTGTTGAAGTAGGCAAGATCTACGAACTTGTAAATGGAGAAATCTACCATACATATAAGTTTGCCCTCAAGCTTGATACAAGCACAATTGAAAAGTGCGGCCTGTTCAAGGGAAAGGTTGAGGCAACTGACAATGCCGGGCATAATGCTACACCTGCAAAGATTACAATCAATGTTGATAAGAATGCTCCTGCAATCGTAACAATGTATGAATACGACCAGACTACAAGAGCT
Organism: Treponema sp.; assembly: GCA_016293645.1. Lineage (GTDB taxonomy): Bacteria > Spirochaetota > Spirochaetia > Treponematales > Treponemataceae > Treponema_D. Next base: position 697 of record JAEDDW010000120.1, read on the forward strand.
CCTGTTCCTGAAATTTCCGGCGGAAAGACTGTAAACAAGAAGCACAAGTACGAAGAAAAGTACAACGTAAGTCCTCTTGTTCAGAACTCAGACGGCTATTACACATTCGGTTCACAGGTAATGGAAGAATCCGTTGAAGTAACAAGCAGCAATGGCATCAAGACACTTTACAACCAGTCTGGCTTTGCCCGTGTTGCATTCTACTTCATGAGACGCAATTCAGGTGGTGCCGAAAACAACCAGTGGCTCTATGATATCATGGAAGACAGCAGCAGAGTCAACGTAAAGGATCTGGATACTTACGGACTCGTATTTGAAGACGGACTTTACTGGGTTGCAAAACGCGTTACACCACAGGCTGACAGAAACATCGTTGAAGGTGACTTTACTGATGTACGCCCAGGCAGCCTTGTAAAGATCAACGGTGCCTACTACACCACAACAGATGAATCAAATTCGGAACAGCTTGTTCTTTCCGAAGAACTTCCTGGCGATGGAACAGCTCAGATTACAGCTCTCGTTGCCAAGGCTCAGGTTGTTGACCATCTTGTTATGGAAAGTGCTGTTGACGGTACAGTCAGAAACGACGATGGTGACGGCATGGTTGAATCCGTTAAGAAGACAGGTACAACATGGACTTGGGATGCTTCCGTAAATACAAAGACAATTGAAGATGGTCCTATTGAACTGCACTATGTTGTCTTTGATGATGCCGGAAACTATTCTGTGGGAATCGTCGGCAACAGCGACAGCTATGAAATTCCAGACGGAACTAATGATGACCGCGTATTCTACAGAAAGGATGCAATAAACATCTGTAACAGGGCTCCTCGCCTTTCAAAGGTATTCCTTGGTACAGACCTTAACGGTGACAACAGTTACACACAGAGTGAATTCGTTGAATACGACATATTTGAAAGAAACGGCAGATTCACAACTGCTGTTGATCTTGAGACAAGATCTTACACAGGCAAGAGTTTCAGAATCAAGGACAAGTTTGCCGTCATGCCTGAATTTGTCGGCGGAAACAATATCATGAAGGACAATCCTATCAGGGTTGTATTCAGCAATGATGCAACTAAGGATGAGACAAATTATGTAACATCTGCTTCTCCTGTGGATCCTGTTGATGATCCTTTGACAACAAAGGTTTATATAGACAAGTCTGGCAATGACGTCATGAAGCTTGTTCTTTCTGACGAAGTAAAGACTACATGGAATGACAGAAACAACTGGGCCGCAGACAATAAGAAGGCTGCCGCTGCGGAAATTTATGACAATCCGTCTTCAGACCTCCACGGCCTTGACTACTACATGTATCTCTACGAATTCCAGAGTGCTGACGGAAAGCTTGGTGATGAAAGTACTGACGAAGAAGTCAACGGCGGAATCGGTAAGCGCCAGATGTCTTTCACATTCTGGGACAACACGACTGATACCGTACAGGGTACATCAAGCAACTACTGCTACCTTAAGATCAAGGATCTCATCGTTGATGTTGTTGATACGACACCACCGCTTGTAAAGATCAATCCATTCCATTGGAATAGCAAGAGCGATTGCAGTGTTCCGCTTGATGAAGAAACCAGCATGCCTCTTGGACACATTGATCTTGAAACTGCAGAACAGCCAAATCCTAAGGTTTCAGGTCAGGTAATCATCCGTGGTACTGCCTATGACAATACACGCCATGGTGGAATATACATCAGCGATCCATCTGGAGCTGAAAAGCAGGTTGCAAAGTTTAAAGATGGCGAGTGGTCTGAAGTAAAGGCTGACTGGCCGGAATACTGGAAGAAATTTGAAATTGTAGAAGACTACGGAATCACACAGGATGGTCATACTGTCGAATGGGAGATGGTAATGGACATGACTACATTCGGCGTTGATACAGGAAAGATTCTTTCTGCAAAGGCTGTCGATGCAAAGGGTAATGATTGCGGCTATCCGGGATCTCGTGTTGCCCAGACAACAGAAAAAGCTCCTACTGCAAAATACATCATGGACTTTGTTCCATACATCAAGGGTATCCGCGATGCAAACCGCTCACGTCTTGGACGCTACCCTGTACGTGCAGGACAGGAAATCGTTGTTGAAGGTATGAACTTTGCAAAGGGTGCCAAGTATCAGGTTAAGTTCTATAACACGGCAAACGGAACAAAGCCTACAGGCAGCAGAACTGCACAGTCATATAGCTACATGTGCAATGCTACAGCTGACAGTGGTACCTGGGAAGGAACAATTCCTGCAGACGGAGAAATCACAATCAAGGCTCCAAAGTATTCCGCATACTTTGAGGTCAAGGTTACAAAGACTGGAACTAACGGTTCGGAAGCCTCTCATTATGTTGAAACAAGCAACAACAATAACCAGAACATCAAGTGGAACATCGAAGAAGGTACCCTTGACAGCAAGGGAAAACCTCAGATCACACCAGGCAAGAACCAGTGGAACGACGACCGCTATCTGAGTGTTTGGAATGTTGTAAGTACTATTCCAAGCAACAAGCATGCAAAACCGACGGCAGGTGTGTTTGTCAAGAGTAAGGAAGAAAAGATCAGCCGTGTAATTTCTAATGGTAGTGAGACAAAGAATAACCAGGCTCCAAACAATGCCGTAAAGGATCTGCTTATTGCAACATGGGGTTCTTCTGATGAACTTCAGATGTTTGACTACCCGATCGGTAGTGGTGCTGCTACAGTAGGTAATACTGCTTACGGTAAGGCTGAGGCTTGTTTCTTTGAGGCTCCACCTCAGCTTGATACATGTATTGTAAACGGATTGCCATGGTATGTTGTTCTTGATAACTATGCAGGAGGAAACTCTGCTAATGCATGGGGTGCAGGTCTTTACATTGCCCGCCAGGGATTCGACTTTACTAAAGACAACTTCAAGGCAACTACAAGCCAGCATCCTTACATAATCGAAGCTCAGGGTAAGGAAGGTAAACACGACATGGCTGGTGTTGATGAAAAGAAGAACCAGTTCATCAATCCTCATATCGCAGGTTACTTCGATAGGTCTAATGAAATGTACTACATGTACATAAGCTATTACGATACTTATGCACGCTGCCTTAAGTATGCCGCATACAAGGAAAAGATCAATAAGGATTCAAGCCAGGGTAATGTATCGGCTGCAAGCTGGCAGGATTATACATCAGAGACTTCGGCAGGATATGGTAAGCTTGTGGGTATGATGAATGGCCATGCAATCTTGAAGAATACTGGAAAGGTTACTATCCAGGGTACAGGTGCAAACGTTGTTGCCGGTAATGATGTTTATACACAAGGTGTTTCTTCATGGACAGAGCAGGTTGGTGAATACAATGACATTCTCATCGATCCAACTGACAATGTTCCTGTAATCGTATACTACAACAAGTCAAAGAAGGGACTTCAGATAGCAAGAGCAAGCGGTGCATTCACAACAATTACACAGGCTCCAGGATCTGGAGAAGCCGGAGCAAAGACATGGGTATATACAGGCAGTGATAAGGTGATCCGTCCTACGGGAGTTACTTCTGACTTTGGCCGCTATGTAAGCGCAGAAGTTGATGATAAGGGCAACCTTCATATTGCCGCCCAGGAAGTCAATTCCGGTAAGCTTTACTACCTGTATATGACAAAGTCCGGTAGTACGTACACACTTGCCAACTCTTATCTTGTTGATTCGACAAGTGCTGTAGGTAACTGGACTGACATCCATCTTGGCAAGGATGATGCAAACAGCACCAACTGGTATGCGTATGAACCTGTCATTTCTTACCTTGATAAGTCTAACTTGAATACAACAAGTGCCGCAAAGGTTGCTTGGGTGGAGACAGCAACTGTTAATGGAGTTGTTAGTGCAAGTTGGGAAGCTATGACAGATCCTGCCCAGTATGAAGGTTTCGACAACAAAACAAGTGTTGCAGGTTATCCTTCAGAAGGTAAGAGCGGAATCAAGTCTAAGCTTGCTGTCGGATTCAACTCCGACTACTATGCCGTAGACTTCCTCCGCGGAGAGTAAGCAAGGGATGGTAAAAACTAAAATGTCACAATGACACTAAAGGCCGGCAGATCTAAATCCGCCGGCCTTTT
>JAEDDW010000121.1 GCA_016293645.1 Treponema sp.
TGGAGCATTTTTTCTTCAGTCTCAACAAGTTCCTTCATTTCCTGGAGCCATTCTTTCTTTACGAATGTAAGTTCATTGAGCTTGTCCAAAGAGACACCTTTGCGGATTGCTTCATAAAGGATGAACCAGCGTTCTGAGCTTGCTGTTTTAAGCATGTCGCAAAGTTCATCTGCAGACTTCTTGTTGAAATCCTTTGCAAAACCAAGACCTGCACGGCCATTTTCAAGACCACGGATTGCTTTCTGGAAAGTTTCCTTGAAAGTCTTACCGATGGCCATGACTTCACCAACGGCCTTCATCTGTGTACCGAGGGAATCTTCTACACCACGGAATTTTTCAAATGCCCAGCGTGCAAACTTGAGGACTACGTAGTCTCCGTCCGGAGCTCCACCTGCTGTGTACTTGTCCAAAGTTCCGTCGCGCCAGTATGGAATTTCATCCAATGTCATGCCTGAGGCAAGCTTTGCTGAAACGAGGGCGATTGGGAAACCTGTAGCCTTTGAAGCAAGGGCAGAAGAGCGTGATGTACGTGGGTTGATTTCGATTATTACAACTTCGCCTGTCTTTGGGTTGTGAGCAAACTGAACGTTTGTACCGCCGATAACGCCGATTGATTCAACAATCTTGAATGCATCCTTTATAAGGCGGTCTTCAAGTTCCTTGTCGATTGTCATGAATGGAGCTGCACAGAAAGAGTCACCTGTGTGGACACCAACAGCATCGATGTTTTCGATTGTACAGATTGCAATCATCTGGTTCTTTGCGTCGCGTACAACTTCAACTTCAAGTTCTTCCCAGCCAAGGATTGACTGTTCGATAAGGCACTGGTGTGTAAGGGAAAGGTCGAGGCCGTTTGTTACGATTGTGCGGAGTTCTTCCATATTGTAGCAGAATCCACCTCCGGCTCCACCCATTGTGTAGGCTGGGCGAACAACGATTGGGAAACCGATTGTTGTTGCGATTTTTTCAGCTTCTTCCACTGTATAGCAGATGTCGGATGCTGGGGTCTTGATTCCAAGCTTCTGCATTGTTTCCTTGAAGATCTCGCGGTCTTCACCACGTTCAATGGCATCAAGGTTTACACCGATAACCTGTACCCCGTACTTTTCAAGTACACCTGCCTTGTTGAGTTCCTGGGCTAGGTTGAGTCCTGTCTGTCCACCGAGGTTAGGGAGGAGGGCATCCGGGCGTTCCTTTTCGATGATCTGTGTAAGGCGTTCAAGATTGAGCGGTTCGATGTATGTAGCGTCTGCCATGACCGGGTCTGTCATGATGGTTGCCGGGTTTGAGTTTACGAGAACGATTTTATATCCCTGTTCACGGAGGGCCTTGCAAGCCTGTGTACCTGAATAGTCGAATTCGCAGGCCTGACCGATAACGATTGGACCTGAACCGATAATCAAAACTTTGTTGATGTCTGTGCGTTTAGCCATTTTTTGCAACCCCTTAAAAAAAAAGCTGAATCCGCAAAAACGAATTCAGCCTAAAATTCAAAATAAATAGAAGCACCGTCAAGACAAAAGGTGTGTTCCCAATATGTTTCATCGCTGCTACTTTCTTCATACTGAAAGACGAGTATATAGAAAAGACGGAATGAATTCAAGGCGTTTCAAGGAATTTCAATTGTTCCGTAGGAATGAAATAAAAAAAAAAGGCAGACATCCAGTCCTTCTATTGGATGTCCGCCCACAGTAAAAGTCTTGAAGTTCATCAAGAATACTTCAAAAAACAAGTTTCTGAAGTTATTTAATTATAGAAAAATCCAGGAAAAATTCAATTCCTTTTTTCTATTTTGCAGTGATAAGCCAGGTCTTTGTATCAACCTTGAGGTTTGAATCAATACTTGTGTTCTTTCCCATCTTGAGAATCTGAACTGCAGTTTCCTTGCCCTTTGCGGCAAGATGTACTACACCGGAGAAGTATGAAAGCACAGCTTTTGGTGCCTGATCTTCGAGAACGTCAGAATCACATGGTGAGCTGATCCAGATCTTTGTCTTTGTTGCCTTTGCATAGCTTAAAACTGCCTGAATGTCTGCTTCCTTTACCTTTGAGAAATCAACATCATCAATAACAACTCCAGCAACGGCAATTCCGCCTGCCTTAAGAGCATTCAAAGTGTTAACAACCTTTTCCAGGCTGAAGTTATCCTGGTTGAAGTTAAGGATTGTACGATTGCGTGAAATCTGTTCCTTTACGTCAGCAGCATTTGCAATTGTCTTCTTCTTTGCGATTTCATTGTAAATATTGTCGTAAGTAGATTTTACGCTTTCGTTTGAATGCTGATCAAAAGATACATGAACAAGCTGCTTTCCATTGAGCAATGTGTCCATACCAAACTGAACAAGCACCGGAGTTTTTCCTAAGCCTTTTTTGGCTGTGATAAGTCCGATTTCTCCTGCCTTTAGTCCACCATTTGCTGCTGCATCAAATGCACGGATAGGACTGCGTTCATAAAGTTCCTGTTTTGCCATAGGGGTATCCTCCTTAAAGATGTAGAATCCTTTAATAGAATTTAGTATAGCACAGAAAAAATAAAAAGCAATGAAAAAAATAAGGCTGCCCGATTTTGAATGCACTGTCTGCACCAAAACCAAGCAGCCTTTTGTTTCTCAGGATTTAATCAGGACGGAATTAGTTTCCAGCCTTTTTTGATTCCTGATACTTCTTGATGAGTTCGTCAGCAACGTTGTTTGGAACCTTGCCGTACTTTTCGAATTCCATTGTGAATTCTGCCTTACCCTGTGTTGAAGAACGGAGAATTGTTGAGAATCCGAACATTTCTGAAAGAGGAACTTCAGCGTTAACTGTTGATGTTCCAAGTTCATCTGTAGAATCGATGATAACACCACGGCGCTGGTTGATGAGACCGAACATGTTACCCTGGAATTCTGTAGGACCTGCAAGCTGAACCTTCATGATTGGTTCAAGGATTGATGGCTTAGCCTTTGCATAACCTTCGCGGAAAGCACCGATAGCAGCTGTCTGGAATGCGATATCTGAAGAGTCAACTGGGTGGAACTGACCATCGTTAATTGTACAGCGAACGCCTACAACTGGAGCACCGATGAGGGAACCCTTTTCCATAGCCTTCTTGAATCCCTTGTCGCAAGATGGGATGTATTCGTTAGGAATAGCACCACCCTTGATTGCGTCTACGAATTCGTAATCCTTACCTTCTTCCTGGAATGGTTCCATGAATCCAGCAACACGACCGTACTGACCTGAACCACCAGTCTGCTTCTTGTGTGTGAAGTTGAAGTCTGCCTTCTGAGAGATAGATTCGCGGTATGCAACTTCTGGAGCTGCAACTGTTACTTCGCACTTGTATTCGCGCTTCATGCGTTCAACATAAACTGCAAGGTGGAGCTCACCCATACCCTTGATGATTGTCTGGTTAGATTCTGGATCAACGTATGTCTGGAATGTTGGGTCTTCCTTTGTAAAGCGGTTGAGAGCCTTAGACATGTTGGCTGCTGCAGACTTGTCAACTGGTGTGATAGCCTGAGAGATAACTGGTTCTGGAACGAACATAGATGTCATGGCAATGTTGAGTCCGCCGCCACAGAATGTATCACCTGATGCACAGTCAACACCGAAGAGGGCGATGATGTCACCTGGCATACCTTCGTTGATATCTTCCATCTGAGCAGAGTTCATGCGAACGAGACGACCAACCTTGAACTTCTTGCGCTGGCGTACATTGTAGAGTTCATCACCTTTGCAGATCTTTCCCTGGTAGATACGTGTGTATGTGAGCTGTCCGAACTGACCGTCATCGAGCTTGAATGCAAGAGCAACACATGGCTTGTCTTCAACATTGAAGAGTTCAACCTGTTCTTCGTTCTTGTCAAGGTCGAGACCGTAGTTGTGAACTTCTGTTGGGTTAGGGAGGTAGTCAAGAACAGCGTCGAGAACTGGCTGAATACCCTTGTTCATGTGAGCTGAACCACAGAATACACCAACGAACTGTTCTGCAAGTGTTCCCTTGCGTACAGCTGCCTTGATCTTGTCTACTGGAACGTTGTCATAGTCACCTTCGAGGAGGAGTTCCATGAGTTCATCATCAAAGTTAGAAACAGCATCGAGGAGTTCAACGCGCTTTTCCTTAGCCTGTTCAACGAGATCAGCTGGAATTTCTGCAACGCGAACATCAACACCGTCGTTACCTTCGAAGTAGTAAGCCTTCATTGCAACGAGGTCAACAACACCCTGGAGCTTGTCTTCGAGGCCGATTGGAAGTTCCATCATGTATGCATTGAGACCGAGCTTTTCGCGGATCTGACCACAAACACGTACAGGATTTGCACCCTGGCGGTCACACTTGTTAACGAAAGCGATACGTGGTACATGGTATCTCTTGAGCTGGCGGTCAACTGTGATAGACTGAGACTGAACACCTGCAACAGCACAAAGAATCATGATAGCACCGTCGAGAACGCGGAGTGAGCGTTCAACTTCAACTGTAAAGTCAACGTGACCCGGTGTGTCGATAAGGTTGATTGTTGTGTCCTTCCACTGAACCTGTGTTGCTGCTGACTGAATTGTGATACCGCGTTCGCGTTCCAATTCCATGTTGTCCATTACAGCGCCGACACCGTCCTTACCCTTAACTTCGTGGATCTGGTGGATCTTGTTACAATAGAACAAAATGCGTTCTGAAGTTGTTGTCTTACCAGAGTCGATGTGTGCACTGATACCGATATTACGAACTTTAGTAATATCAAAAGCCATAGTGTATACCTCACCTAAAAAA
>JAEDDW010000122.1 GCA_016293645.1 Treponema sp.
ATGGCTCAATGCATAGAACGGCGGGCCCCAGCGACGGAATGAATGGCAATGGAAATCAGTCTGTGATTGAAAATTCCGTGAGGGAACCTATTTCATCCAAGTCTTTGATCAAGGCGGTGTAGATTGTTCCGGCTGGAGATTTCACGGTGTAGTGCAGGAAAGTCTGCTTTGAGACGATCACACGGCTCATGTTCATGTCTCCGATGATAAGACCGTGGTTTTCAATTGTCTGACGGATTTTCTTAAGATCAAGGTCTTCGCCTTCATAGCAAAGGTGGATCGTCTTGCTTTTTGCTGCGGGAAACCACTTGGCCTCAATCCTTTCAAGACCGACAAGAAGAACAAGGACAAGGAAAAGCGCCGCTCCAACCTGAATGTACAGTCCTGCTCCGATTGCAAGTCCCATGGAAGCAGAAGTCCATATTACGGCTGCAGAAGTAAGACCGCGGATGTTGAGGCCTGTCTTCATGATGGCTCCACCACCAAGAAAACCTATGCCGCTGATTACACCGGATGCGATTCTTGTAGGGTCTCCCCTTCCGATCGGTGCAAAAACTTCGTTTGTCGCCATGAATGACGACAGAAGAGAAAGCAAAGCGGAAGAAACACAGATGAGAACAAGAGTCTTGAGTCCTACTGCATGGTTATGGCTTTTCCTTTCAAGGCCAAGAAAAAAACCGCACAGCACTGCCAGAAGAAGTTTTATGATGCTTTCGGTTATGAAATTAAGTTCCATTTTGCTTTTCCCCTGCAGCTATCTTCTGAAAAGTCCGAATTTTCTGTGTGTTTCCTGCCTTGGTTTCTCACCAGGGCGGACCCATGAAACATCCCTGCGTTCAGCAGTTCCGCCTGTAGAAGAAGAATCAATTGAATCAAGATAGGAACAAAGCCATCTTCCTGTTTCATCATCGCGGCGGAAACCTTCCATTGTACTGTCACCACGAACGATCACAACATCAACAAAAATTGAGTCTGTACACACGGCCGCCATGTTTTCCGCAAAAGCTGCAAAAGCTGCGGCTCCCGATGCAACAAGAGGAGAAGCAATAGGGCTTAGACCATCTTTCACTGAAGGATTCTTAAGGACATCGATTCTGTTTGGCGTCTCCTTCAGGAGGAACACCAGTTTTCCTTTGCCTTCGGAAGTTTCCCTCCTCTGGAAAGCGTTGAGAATCTCCAGGGCGAGATACTGGTAACCTGCAATCATCTCGTCACAGCCGCGGACTATTTCCTCGGAATCCATTTTTTCCGCCTTCGACGCATACCATTCCTCGTCAAAATAAAGGACAGCTTCATCCATGCGGCCAAAAATCGTTGTGGTCTGAAGAACAAGGGACCTTGCAGACAATGGAGAAGATTTGTTCCATTCTATGGTGCACATTCCGCTTTTTGCTTCCTGTGCCTTCTCTTCTTCGTAAGCTTCCTGGTTTGCCTTGCGTTCAGCGATCGTAAGTTTTCTTGTTTCCTCGGAATCAGCAATGGTTCCGGATACTATGATGTTTCTGCCTGAGAATGCAACTCCGTCTGTGAAATTGCCGGCTTCAGGCATGTTTTTTCCCGCAATAAGTATGGTCTTAGACATGAATCGAGTATAGCACATATATAGCTTGTTGATAAGATTGCTGCTCAAATACGGAAAGAGCTTTGTCTACCATACAGATTTGAATTTTTTCATCATGCATGTTATTCTTTTTCGATGAAATCTATGCTATTTTCTACCATAAAATTGATAGTCTCCCATCTGATGATGGTTCTCATAGGAACCGTTGCGGGAGCTGTTCTCTATATGATCTATTCCATGTGCTCGACTCTTGTGGCAGGACAGGGATTCGCGGCATTCAATCTTGCCTTCTTCATACAGGGATTTTTCCTTTCAATTCCTTTCGTCTTTGCAATCAGCACCACCTTCGCATCTTTCTATCTCATAAGGTACAAGGAGATTCCTCTTGTTTCCGCTGTGATTTTCGCTGTCATCTACATGGCCATGTGGATTTTCATACAGCCTGTTGTCATCAGAGCCGGAATCCAGAAGGCCAGCAAGTCTTCCTACGTAATCAACAGGGAACCTCTTTCAACTGGATATTTCAGGAACGCCGGTGACGGTTTCGTTTTCTACTATTCTTCCGTTGACAGGGACAACATTGCCTCGGGAATCTGCATCGACAAAAATTCCGCAGGGCAGAAGGTCTATACATTCAAGGACGTGGAACTTTCAAAGGATTTTTCAACTTTTACCGATTCACTCATACAGACATCCATCGAAATTCCGCCTGTCACCAGATTCGCCATAAAAGTCATTTCCGCATACCTTGGCATGGTCACCTTGGAATGTTCTTCAGGTTTCACAAGCTGGCTTCTTTTTTCATCCCTCGGCCTTGCACTCATCACTCTGATTTTCATGAAGGGGTTCTCGCGCTGGAAACTGATCAACGTAGTGGTAATTTTCTCACTGGCGCTGACTGTCATAGGCGTAAATGTGAACATGCTTTCCTTTGGCAAGCTTTACTTTGCAACCCAGAGAATCAGCTCACTGTTTACCTTTGCTCCAGAACAGTCAAACTTTCTTCTTTTTATAATCAATATTCTTCTGGCCGCCGCATTCTCGGGTTTTGGTATTGTTCTTACCTCAATCAACCGGAACAAAAACTACGGCGTTGATTATGGAGACAATCTGCAATGAAAAAACTGATACTGATTCTCTTGACCTATGTGCTTCTCGTGTTTCTGCTCATAACCGGACTTGTCCATGCTTTTCTTGATCTTCCAGTTCTCATAAAGGGAGCGGAAAGCAGCTACCGTTTTACTGCCGTCACCCTTTGCTTTTTCACGCTCATGCCTCCGATCCTTTTAAGCGGATTTACAGTCGCATGTGCAGTAACATGGAAAAAATCAGACAGCATAAGCCGCAGAAGATTCTCACAGGCAATGTTTGACCGTCTCAAGACCGTCATAGTAATTTCCATTGGACTCGTATTCTTTCTTTCAATGAATGAGGAAGTTCTTGTTCCGTCTTTCCAGAAAAAACTGAATCACATTGAAAATGCACCTATGGAACTTGAGTCGGCACTTTCAACAACAAGAAACCTTCTGAACCAAGGACATCCATATATTGCCCTGCAGTACGCAAAAAGAGCCGTAGATATTGCGCCAAAAGATGAGGAAGCGATTTCCACGCTGAAGAAAGCCCAGGATGCCGTCGATCTTGAACACGACCGCCAGATGTACAGAAAAATCACTGACGCAAAAGTTGTGAAGCCCATTCACGACGAGCACGCAGGATACACGATCCTTCAGCTCCTTGAAAGATCAAAGGAAGCCGCTGAAAAGAAACAGTGGTTTGATGCCCACTATTGGGCCCAGCTTGCAGTTGACGCCTGCGATGGAACAAATACAAATCTTCCTGCCGCAACCCAGGCCGCAAATTACGCATGGAAACAGCTTAACCTTCCCGTGGAATTCGACAACTCTGCTGAACGTGAATACTACAAGAAAAAGCGTGAGGGGTACAAAGCCTACGTCTCAGGCGATGACCTCAAGGCATATTACATATTCCTCAGTCTTGGCGAGAGTCCCGCAGAAAAAAGAAAGGATCCGGACGTAATAAAATTTTTTGAGCTTGCAAAGGAAAATGTCGAGAACCAGTATTTCTTCTTTGATGAAACTGAAAACATGAACCAGCTTGCAGACAGCCAGAACGTCTATTTCACTCTCGACTACCCGGACGGAACAAGCAACGTCTTCTACATTTCAAAATCAATGGACATAAAAAGGGACGGAGGTCTTGTAAGATATCTTGAGGATTTCAATGTCATCCACTACGATTCCAACGGAGACTTCCGTTATTCATTCCACGTGCCTTACGCAAAAGTCACAGCACAGCTTGTCTCTGAAATCGATGAATCAAGCCATGCCTCTCTTGGAATCAGCAGAAAATGGAAAAGCGTTCCTGTGATCACACTGCAATCTGTTGACCGCACGACTGAAGGTGTCATCTCAAAACCGGTTTTCGAATTTGACAGGACTGGAATACCTGTACACATCCTGGATAAACTTGGCATGAAGGCTCTTGAGGAAGAGGATTCAATGACTTCCGTAATCTCTTTTGTCAATGTTCCAAAATCGACAATGATGATTCTACCTATGCCTTTCTCCGACTTCCATGTCATCAACGAAGCGTCATCAGGAGCAGACACCATGTCCCTTCTTTCACTTTACAAATTCCTTCCGGACGCAGTTGAATACGGTTTCTCAAAGGAAGTCTTTGTTGAAAATTTCCTCCAGAGAATAACGTATCCTTTCATAGCACTCATCATGCTGATTCTCTGCGCAAGCATCGCATGGAACTACAGAATCGATGATCCCAAGGAAATCTTCAAGTTCCGCTGGATTCTTCTCATTCCGGCCTTGGGAACGATCACGCTGTTCATCTTCAGCGCCTTCAGATATCTTTTCACCATGGCAAACTATGTTCTCATCGGAACATGTGGGTCCGGAGCCCTTGTCGCCGCCTTTGCGATGTACATCACGCTTCTTTTTGGAACCGCACTTCTTTTCGTTTCAAGAAGAAGCTGATTTATTGGAGGGCCCTGAGGTTATATAGGATGACTTCGACTTCGCTCAGCCATCCTAGTGCAATTCAGGATCCCTGAGTGGTCCCTGAGCTTTGTCGAAGGGCATGTCGAAGGGTCCTGCGGC
>JAEDDW010000123.1 GCA_016293645.1 Treponema sp.
AGATGAACAAGAAAATCCGCCGCACACTTCTCCACAAGCTTGGAATCGTAGTAGGCCAGACTGTAAGCGACCACCGCGTCTGCCTCAAGTTCACCCTGCTGAATCCAGACATGAGCCGCGAAAAACTTGACAGCCTTGTAAAAACAATAGAGGAACTGGGCAGGGCATTATAATTTTCTTCTGGTGCCTTATTTTTTAACTCTACGATAAGTAGTTAGGCAATTCCATTTTTTTCCGCTATTATTTACACATGCTTACGGAGGACAAAATGGAATACGTTACAGGAAAAACAATAAAAACTTTGCGTGAAAAAAATCATCTGACGCAAAAACAGCTATCAGACATGATATGTGTTTCAGATAAGGCCGTTTCAAAATGGGAAACCGACCGTGGAATGCCTGATGTATCTTTACTTGAAAGTCTTGCAAAAGCCTTCAACATAAGCATTGCGGAACTTTTAAGCGGCGATGTAATCCTAAACAAAAACAAATGCGCCAACATCAAGCGCTCAAAATTCTATGTGTGCCCAGTCTGCGCAAATGTGATTCATGCCATGGGGGAAGGTGCATTTTCCTGCTGCGGAATCCGTCTTCTGCCACTTGAAGCGGAAACTATTTCAGATCCAGAAGATGATCATTGCCTTAAGATTGATGAAATTGAAAATGAACTTTTTGTCACCATGAAAAACAATCATCCCATGAACAAGAACCATTACATATCATTCATCGCCTGTATCGGGGATGCTGGAATTCAAATTGAAAAGCTTTACCCCGAACAGACAGTGGAAGCAAGATTCAAAAAATCACCTGGAAGAAAATTCTATGCTTTCTGCAACAGACACGGATTGTTTGAAATTCCTTTGTACATTGAAACTAGCATTTAGAACTTTCGTATTTTTCAACTGCAGTTTTCAAGCGTAACAGACCATCCTCAACACGGGCCCTGGAACAGGCAACATTCATTCTGATGAATTTTTTCCCAGGCTTTCCGTATTCAATTCCTTCCGTCAAAAAAAGCCCCGTAGTCTTTCTTATGAATTTTACAAGGACTTCCGCGTCATCGGTTATTGCACTGCAGTCAAGCCACAAAAGATAGGTTGCCTTTGAAGGAACAACTTTCATCTTCGGAATATTGGTTCCGATGAACTCCCTCACAAACTTTTTATTTTCTGCAAGATAAGTCCTGAGTTCATCCAGCCACTCCTCACCTTCTGTAAATGCGGCAACAGCAGCAACCGTTGCAAAATTGTTTGGCTCGGCAACCTCATCAGTATTTATTCCACGCCACACTTTATGCCGCAGGAACGGATCCGGCACAACTATCGCCGCAGTCTGGATTCCGGGAATGCTGAAAGTTTTTGTAGGTGCGACACAGGTTGCACAAAGACGCGCACATTTTTCGCTCGCCGATATGAACGGAACATATTCGCATCCTGGATCCGTAAGGTCGCAGTGTATTTCATCGCTGATCACAGCAACATGATGAGCCTCACAAAGTTCACCGATTTTTGCAAGCTCTTCCTTCGTCCATATTTTTCCAACTGGATTATGTGGATTGCAGAGAATCATCAGGCTGGTCTGAGGATCTGCAAGTTTTTTCTCAAGGTCATCAAAATCTATGCGGTAGTCACCATTTTCATAAACCAGTGGACTTTCAACGACATTGCGGCCGTTATTTAAAATCGAATTGAAAAAAATGTTGTAAACCGGAGTCTGTATCAAAACATTTTCGCCAACGCACGTAAGTTTCCTGACCATGCTCGAAATTGCAGGAACAACTCCGGTGCAGAACATGATCCAGTCCCTGCTGAAGACTGTACCGTGGCGACGGTTCCACCAGTTGATGTATGCCTCATACCATTCATCAGGAACAATGTTGTATCCAAAAATTCCATGACGAACTCTTTTTTCCAAAGCTTCCCTTATTTCCGGAGCCGTCTCAAAATCCATGTCGGCAACCCACATTGGAAGCTCATTTTTTCCAACATCCCATTTGTATGACTGTGAATCAAATCTGTCCGTCAGCTTGTCAAAATCATATTTCATTTTGAACGTTCCCATTCAGCACGGTCAGAATTCTTTTCGATATCGGCGCATTCAATTTTTGTCTGGTCGATCTTTACCCGGCGGCCATCCATGATCAGTTCACCTATGGTGTCGGCCTTTATAGTTCCGCCTTTGGGATTGAATACGCTTTCAACTTTTCCTGTGATTTCCACATCGCACTGGGAATACTCAAAAGCAAGTGTCGTGTTTATGAGACGGCAGTTTTTCATTGTGAGATTGTCGATGTAGCACATGCCCTGAAGACTCTCGATGGTACAGTTCACCAGAGTGATGTTCTTTGAATTCCAGCCAAGATATTCACCACTGATGAAGGAATCGTAGACAGTAATGTTCTCAGCATTCCAGAAAGCATCCTTGCTCAAAAGTCTTGAATTTCTCACAACAATGTTGCGGCCTCCATCAAAGCTGTAATTGCCGTCAAGAACAAGACCATCAATTTCCATATCCGTGGAATTCATGGCAAAGTAATCACCACAGGCTGTGACCTTTTCCATCTTTACATTTCTGCAGTTCCACAAAGTTTCCGCCGCATTTGGAATGTTCACGTTTTTTAAAACAAGGCCGTCAACCCTGCGGAAATTTTTTGGGGCCTCAACTATCGTGTCCTCCATTGTGAAATCATTTACATACCATATGCCGGCACGGGCCATGTCGAAAAAAGCTGATCTGGTGACCTTTACATTATCTGTATACCAGAAAGGATATTTCCATTTGAAAAGACAATTGTCGATTTCAAGATTGCTGCTTTCCTTTAACGGAGATTCCCCGTTTTCAAAAGTACAATAGGAAATTTTTGCATCGTGTGTATCATAAAGGGCTCTCTCCCCGGTAAGTATCTGCTGGGTTATTTCTTTCATATTTATAAAGATAATCAATTAACCGGGCTTTTTCAAACAAATTCCTACAATTTTTATGGGTAAACTGAACATATTGCTTTCCAAAAAAATCTAAAAAAATAGGGCTGTCCAATAATTGGCCAACCTCATGCTTTTCAAGATTTTATTAAACTAGATCGTGCTCTTCTTGAGAACAGGCTCACATGTAACGTCCACGCCAAGCTTCTTGAAGATTTTTCTGTCAACTTCGCTGAGCATTACAGTCGTGTGTACCTGGCATCCTTCAAATTTTGGAAGGACTTCAATCGCCTTTCTGCAGTTTTCGTCAGTCTTTGAAAGCATTGCAAGGGCAACAAGAACTTCGTCAGTGTGAAGTCTTGGGTTTTTTCCACGGAGATATTCTACTTTCATGTTCTGGATAGGTTCGATCATTTCAGCCGGAATAAGTTTCACGCTGTGGTCGATTCCTGCAAGATGCTTTGCGGCATTGAGGATGAGGGCAGCGCTTGTTCCAAGAAGACTTGAAGTTTCCGATGTGATGATTGTTCCATCAGAAAGCTCAATTGCGGCAGCCGGAACATTGTTCTGCATTCCGCGGATCTTTGCTTCTTCCGTAACGCGACGGTTGCTTGTGGAAATTTTTGACTGCTTCATCAAAAGCTCGATGGTGCTTACTTCCGATTCGTCACACTTTCCTTCCGCAAGACGGTTTGTCGCAGTGTAGTAGCGGCGGATGATTTCCTGGTTGCTTGCCTCGCGGCATGCCTCGTCATCATAGATGCAGTAGCCTGCCATGTTGACACCCATATCCGTCGGGCTCTTGTATGGATTCTCACCGTAGATGCCTTCAAAAATGGCATTCAATACTGGATAGATTTCAATGTCACGGTTGTAGTTTACTGTTGTTTCGCCGTATGCTTCCAGATGGAAAGGATCGATCATGTTGACGTCTTTAAGGTCTGCAGTGGCTGCCTCGTAGGCCATGTTCACAGGATGCTTGAGAGGGAGGTTCCAGATCGGGAATGTCTCAAACTTTGCATAACCTGCCTTTACACCGCGCTTGTTGTCCTGATAAAGCTGGCTGAGACAGACTGCCATTTTTCCGCTTCCAGGTCCTGGTGCAGTGATGACAACCAGAGGTCTTGTAGTCTCAATGTAATCGTTCTTTCCGTAGCCTTCGTCGCTGTCGATGAGTTCGACATTGTGCGGGTAGCCTTCGATCGTGTAGTGGACATAAGTCTTGATGTTCATCTTCTCAAGCTTTGAACGGAAGATGTCTGCCGCTGTCTGTCCCGAATAGTGTGTGATGCAGACACTGCCTACCATGAGGCCGCGGTTCTGGAATTCTTTCCTGAGGCGGAGAACATCCATGTCGTAGGTAATTCCGAGATCACCACGAACCTTGTTCTTCTCGATGTCCACAGCACTGATTACGATTACGATTTCCGCGCAATCCGCAAGCTGCATGAGCATCTTCAATTTGCTGTCTGGCTGGAATCCAGGGAGGACACGGCTGGCATGATAGTCGTCAAAAAGCTTGCCGCCGAATTCAAGATAAAGTTTGTCTCCAAACTTAGCAATGCGTTCCTTGATGTGTTCTGATTGAATCTTCAGATACTTGTCGTTGTCAAATCCGTTTTTCATACGGAATTAAATACTATCACCTCGGGCTTTTTATTTCAATGAAAGGGCGAATGGGCGAAAGCATTTGTCCATTACAACCACACTATCACAACACTTTCGCC
>JAEDDW010000124.1 GCA_016293645.1 Treponema sp.
AATCTTTTTTCTAAAAAGAGTAAAGCTGTTACATGTAATGGAGATGTTGTAATTACATATTACGGAAATGATGCGGAGGCTACTTTGTCGTCAATGTCTTTTGTTGACCATCAAGGAAACTCTCATGATGTTACTATTTCAACACCAATTACAAGGTCATTGAAGTTGCTTCAGGATAAGGCTATAGCAGTTGTAGATAAAGTTACTGGCATTTTCGGCCGCATCGCAGGTGACAAGGAAACACGTGCCCTCAAGGCTGCTGAAAGGGCAGACAAAAAGGCAGCTCGTCAGGCAGAGATTGCCGCCGCCAAGGAAGCAAAGAAGATGGCAAAACTCCTTGTAAAACAGCAGAAGGAAGAGGCAAGAAGGCTGAAGGAGTCCCTTGCCGTTCAGAATGCAGACATCGGGGCACTTGAGTCAAAGTCCGTTTCCGCCGGAACAGAAACAGCCGCCCTTGCTGACCAGGATGTTGAATTTGAAGCACGTTCAAGCGGCATCGACCAGTGGAACAAATCTGCGGTAGCCGCCATCAAGCGTGGAAAATCAGGCAAAAAGAACGGTTCGTTCCCGGTAGTTCCTTTTGCTGCCGGTGCAATGGTTCTTTGTGCATGTGGTGCAGGAGTCTTTATATATAGAAAAAAGAAGTCGCTCTAGCACCAGATCATATGTAAGGCTTATGGAAAATAAATTAAATTTATTTTCCATAAGTATTGATTTCATCTTGCATATGGGTATAATAGAAATTTAGTGGGCGGTTAAAAGGAGACCGTCTGCGAAACTTTATGTTTTTCTCGGATAGGGGATTCGAGAGAGGAGTTTTATTATGATGAAGAAAATTACAGCTTTCATCGCAATGGCATTCGCAGCTGCAGCACTTTTCGCAGCAAAGGCAGATTCTTACGTAGTAGATTCTGTCAAGGGAAAAGTTCAGTATGAAGCAGCTCCTGGATCATGGAAAGATGTTACTGTTGGCCAGAAGATTTCCAGCGCAACAGTAGTAAAGACAAGCCTCAACTCATCATTGGTAGTTTCTGCCGGTGAAGCAAAGGCAACAATCAAGGCAATGCAGAACGGTGCAATCGATTCTCTTGTTGCTTCTTCTTCTGGAACAGCAAAGTCAATCAAGAAAGGTTCCATCAAGAACGATGCTGTTGCATCAAAATCTGAAGGTTCAAGCAAGGGTGTTGCAACAGCTTCTTCACGTGCTTCTGAAGCAAAGGAAGATGTTGAGTGGGATGAATAGTCCTGCGCTCATTATTTATAAAAGTAGGGTAAAAAATGAAGAGAAACATCGTTAAGCTTGTGTTGCTCTGTTCAGGTCTTTATGTTTTTGCAGATGCATATGTCGTAAAGTCTGTTTCAGGCACAGTTACCTTTGAGGATTCAAAGGGTAAGACAGTGGATGTCAAGAAAGGTATGTCGCTTGATGTAAATGCAAGCGTAAGCACTGGACTTAATTCCACTTTGGTTGTAAACCTCGATGGAAAGGATTTTACAGTAAAGCCAATGAAGAAGGGCAAGATCAGTGAGCTTGCCACAGCTTCCAGGAGCGGTGTGAAAATCGGATCCAAGGTTACAAAGCGCGACATCGCACTTGCTGCCGGAAAAAGCAACAAGGGTGTTGCAACAGCTTCTTCTCGTGCATCAGAAGCAAAAGCTGATGTTGAATGGGAAGAATAGTTGATTATCTAACAGTTGAGGGGCTGTCTTGAAGAATTTCTTTTAAGACAGCCTTTTTTATTTTTTTATTAGGATTATTTTATGAAAAAGTTTATTCCGCTCCTTATTGCGGTTCTTTCTGTGGCGGTCTGTTCACTTTTTGTTTTCACTGATACTGACAAAAAGGTCGCCGATCTGTTTCAGCGTGCTCTTCCTCCTCTTGAGGAACAGCAGAACATCGTCATGGTGAACATCGACGACAGTTCCGTAGAAAAAATCGGAACATGGCCTTTCAGCCGCGACGTATACGCAGACGCCCTTGTCTACCTCAAGGAACTCGGTACTGAAAGCGTCGTATTCGATTTAAGCTTTCTTGACAAAAGTCCTGCAAAGGTTGATGAGACTTACGTAAAGGAAACACTTCCAAAATATGTCGACACAAATTTCAATTCCGTTTCTGAAAGTGTCGCATATCTCATCGATGAATATAGTTCCGGCTCTCTTGGTGCCTCTGATAAAAACGACGCAAAAGACATGCTTGCTGGAGTGATAAAGGACGCAAAGGATACTCTAAACACTTCAATTTCCTATGTCATTCATTCTCAGGATGAGGTTCTTGCCAACGCCATTAAATTCTTTGAGAACAATTATCTTACACTGACCATGGACAATGATTACGCTATAGAAGGTGAGGAAAAAATTTTCATCGAAAATTATGTCGCTCTTGATAATGTCAGGTCAGAAAACGATACGTTGACTCCTGCTTTTGTTGGTCTTCATCCGGCAATCAGCGAGCTTATGGTAAAGACTAAAGGTGCCGGCTTTGTAAATGCAGATCCTGACACTGACGGTTACCTGAGGCGACTGAACCTTCTTGCAAAGTATGACGGAAAATATTACGGACAGCTTCTTTTTGTTCCGCTTCTTGCCCATTTTGGAAATCCTGAAGTTGTCGTTTCCGACAGCCATGTTGTCCTTAAGAATGCCAGATTGGACGACGGACGTTCCGTAGATATCCGTATTCCTCGTGCCCAGGACGGAACTGTTCTGGTCAAGTATGCTCCAAAAAATTATGTAGACTACAATTCCGTTCCTCTTTGGAACATATACAGACTCTCGATCATTGAAAGACAGCTTTTTGAAAACCTCAAGCAGATGGATGCTGACGGATTCATGTCGGCATGGGAAGAGGAAAATACACCTGTTGATTTCTATGAAAATGCAGCCTTCGTCCGTGATGAACTTTACAAAGGTGTTGATGAGGAAGCAGGTGTCACCTACGGAACTTACTTTGACTTCAGAAAATCATTTTTCAGTTCCGTGGAGAAATTCCTTTCAATGGAATATGAGGAGACTCTTGTTGCTGTTTCGGAAGTCGACAAGGAAACTGAGGACTATATCCGTGAATTCTTCTCTGTCTGCCGTTCCCAGCTTAAAGACCTTCTGGAAGGACGCGATGAAGTTTCGCAGACTGTAAAGAATGCCATCTGTATCGTGGGAACTTGTGCCACAAGTACAACTGACTACGGCCTTACCCAGTATGAGGAACACTATCCGAATCCTGGTGTCCACTACATCATCGCAAACCAGATCCTCACACAGGACTTTGTCGATGATTCACCTGTATGGATCTCCATCGTAATTGCCGCAGTCCTATGTCTCGTTTCATGTTTCCTTGCAAACAAGATCAAGAGCACTACAAGACAGCTGCTTACCGGTGGGCTTTTCTTGATCGTGACTACAGGCGCTATTCTTGCATATTTCATTGTCACTAAAACTTACATCGGACTTGTGGTTCCCTTTGCTTCTTTGTTCCTTTCGTTCCTTGCGACTACGATCATCGGCTTTGTTACGGCTTCTCACGAAAAGAAATTCATCACCAACGCGTTCAGCCAGTGTCTTTCAAAAGACGTTGTCGCCGACATCGTAAACAATCCTTCAAGCCTTAAGCTTGGTGGTGACAGCCGTGAAATGACCGCCATCTTTACCGACATCCAGAAGTTCTCAGGATTCTCTGAGCTTCTCAACGCTGCGGAACTCGTTGCTCTTCTCAACTATTATCTTACTCCTATGTCGGACAAGATCATGGATGAAGGCGGAATGGTCGACAAGTACGAAGGTGATGCCATCGTTGCTCTTGTAGGTGCTCCGCTCAAGCTTTCAGACCATGCTTCCCGTGCCTGCCGCGCCGCAATCACAATGAAGAAATTCGAAGCCGAGATGAACAGCCACATTGTTGAGTATGCCGCAATGGAAACTGCTCCTGACATTTCCGAGGAACTCCACAGTGCCTTCAAGAAGATGGTTGCCGGGAAACGCAATATATTCACACGCATCGGTATCAATTCCGGAGAAATGGTTGCAGGCTTCATGGGTTCCGACAACAAGAAGAACTACACCATGATGGGCAACAACGTCAACCTTGCTTCCCGTCTTGAAGGTGTAAACAAGCAGTATTCTACAGGCGGAATTCTTATAAGCGAGGCGACCCGTAATCTCATCGGCGATGAATTCGTCGTTCGCTCCCTTGACCGCGTTCAGGTTGTCAACGTCAAGACTCCGATGCGTCTTTTTGAGCTTATTGAGACAAAGGCGGATGCAGGCGAGAACCTCATCAAGTTTGTTGCTTTCTGGGAATCAGCAATGAAGACTTTCGAGTCGGGTGAATACGCTAAGGCCCTTGAGATGTTCCAGAAGTGCGTAAAGGCCAGACCTTCAGACAATGTCGCAAAGTACTATGTTTCACTTATTAAGGAGTTCTTCATCAACGGAAAATATCCTACAAAAGACGATGACTTTGGCGTTGCATACAATGCGGAAAATCCTGAGGACATGGATCCTTCATGGGTTGGTACAAAGTACGAAATCAAGGGTACTTTCACTCTCCTGCAGAAGTAAAGATTGATATTGTGCCCCCAGGCTCCCTGCACGCAGT
>JAEDDW010000125.1 GCA_016293645.1 Treponema sp.
CTATATCTTAGGTCTTGACCCCATTCGCGAGAGACCTATGGAGGACAAAAGTGGTCAAAATCAGACTCATGAAGATGGGTGCCAAGAAGCGCCCAGACTATCGTATTGTCGTACAGGATGCACGCAAGCCACGCAACGGTACAACAATTGAAGAAATCGGTCAGTATCACCCAATCGCTGACGGACAGGAAACAGTATTTGACGTAGAACGCGCAAAGTACTGGATCAGTGTTGGTGCACAGCCTACTGAAATGGTAAAGAAGATCTTCAGACAGGGTGGATTGGCAGCAGACGGCAAGGCAATTTCCAAGTAATTTACCAAGGAGCTAAAAGATGGAAAAAGACCTGATTGAATTTATTGCAAAATCATTGGTCGATGATCCTGCTTCAGTCTCTGTGACAGAAACCGAGGGTGAACGCGGCCCTGTATTACAGTTAAGCGTAGCTCAAGGCGACATTGGCAAAGTTATTGGAAAATACGGTCGTATTGCAAAGGCTCTGCGAACTGTTTTAAGCGCAACTTCCAGCAAAGATGGAAGACGTTACAGTCTGGAAATTTTGGACTGATGGCAGGCGCATTGAAAGACCAGTTTGTAGTTGGTATTGTCCGAGGTTCCCACGGAATTACGGGCGAATTCAAAGTTGAAAGTACTTCCGGCGAGTATGAGCATTTCGCTGATATGGACGAAGTTACTTTGACGAATGGAACTGTTTCACGGCTTATGAAAATTGAGTCGGTGAGTGAAGGCAGCAACATTCTGTACATGAAAATCGAGGGAATAAACTCTCCTGAGGAAGCTGCAAAATTCAACAGGTGGGAGATCGTAGTTCCCCGAGAAAAAGCTCATAAATTGCAGAAGGATGAGTGGTATATTGAAGACCTTAAGGGTTGTTCAATATGGTATAAGGAAACGGCGGGTGATACCGCACCGGCATTTGATGAAAATTCAATTGTTGGAACAGTCACAAACGTATTGGAAGGCGGATCAGGTTATCTCGTTGAGATTTTGCTGTCCGAGAGCTGTTCGTTTTTATCGGATGACGTCAAACTGACCAGAAAAGGGAATCCAAAGACGGTTTATGTTCCGTTCAAGGATGAATTCATCGGAAAGGTTGATGTTGATAACAGACAGATGCAGCTGATGCACCTCTGGATTCTGGAGTAATTCCATGAAATTTACTGTGCTGACCTTATTCCCTGAGATTCCGCGGGCTTTTTTTGAAAGTTCGATCATGGCCAAAGCGGTTGAAAAGGGAATTATTGCCTACGATTTGGTTAATATCAGGGATTTTGCCCATGATAGACACCACACGTGTGATGACGCTCCCTATGGCGGAGGAGCAGGGCAGCTTTTGCTACCTGAACCTTTAGGACTTGCACTTGACAGTGTAGAGGCATACAGAAAGACGAAACATGTAATCTATGTTACGCCAAGCGGGAAGCCCCTTACTCAGGCCAAAGCGCAGGAACTCAGTCAGAAAGAAGAACTTGTACTGGTTTGCGGAAGGTACGAAGGTATCGATCAGCGAATCATTGATTCCTACGTTGATGAAGAAATATCCATCGGCGACTATGTGATGTCAAGCGGTGAGCTTGCGGCCACGGTTATCGTTGATACGGTTTACAGACTTGTAGACGGTGTCATAACAAGTGAGTCACTTAGTGAGGAAAGCTTTTCTGACAATCTTCTGGAATATCCCCAGTATACAAGGCCAAATGTATACAAGGGCATGGAAGTACCGGCTGTCTTGCAGAGCGGAAACCACGAAGAAATCCGGAAGTGGCGGCTTAGAAAGAGCCTTCAGAAAACCTTGAGGAACAGGCCTGACCTGATTTACAAGGCAAGGATGATGGGTACCCTTTCTGAAGAAGCAGAAAAAATGATCGACGAACTTGCTGAGTATGTAAACCATAAGCATGACAGCAGGAAGAAACGCAACAGGAGAAAATAAGATGGATCTTATTAAGACTATTGAAGAACAGCAGAAGAAAGAAAATGCTGAATGTTTCCGCGTTGGAGACACAGTAAAAGTACACTTTGAAATCATTGAAGGTAAGACAAAGCGCATCCAGCTTTACGAAGGTGTTGTACTCTGCATCAAGGGCGAAGGCGCTCGCAGAACATTCACAGTTCGCAAGGAAAGCTACGGTGTAGGCGTTGAACGCGTATTCCCAGTAAACAGCCCACGCATCATCAAGGTTGAACTCATCCGCCCAGGTAAGGTTCGCCGCTCAAAGATCTACTACGTTCGCGACAAGATCGGTAAGGCTGCAAAGATTAAGGAACTTATCGGTGCTAAGGCAAACGCACGCGTTGCATTCGCTCGTGAAGTTGCTAAGGCAGCTGATGTTCGCGAAGCACAGATCAACGCAGAACACAAGGCAGCAGCAAAGAAATAGGAAACTTTCGGAGAAAGTTTCTGCAAGAAGTGCTTCGCACTTCTTGGGAAAGACTGCTTAGCTACATGGGGGGCTGTCCAATAAGTATTCATGCCAGGGTCATTGCATATGGCGGCGGAGCTTCCATAAAGCCGCAATGTCGAAATGCCCGATACCACTATATGTGGTGGTTTCGACTAAGCTCAACCACCCTGAGATTACTTTTGGGACAGCCCCTTTTTTTTATTTTTCTGACCGTGTATAATTTCCACATGAACATATCCTCCGCATACGGTGCTTCAGGCATCCTGTTCAACAGCAATTCCCAGGTTCCTCTGGTGGAAGGACAGACAATCAAGGTCAGTGTCCTGAAAAACAACGGTGACGGTACCTGCCTTGTTTCTTTTGGCGGCGGAAAATTCAACATAAAGACAGAAAAACAGCTTGCCTCAGGCGATACTTTTGCAGCCGATGTTTCCTTTGTTGACGGAAAGGTTCAGCTTACACCTTCAAAGGAGATGCTTTTCAGCAGTTCCTTTCTGAGATTTATGGAAAGCAATGACCTGGTTCCTGATGGAATGACCGTAAAGCTCCTGCAGTTCATGGAACAAAGCGGTTTCAAGGTGGACAAAAAAATCATCCTGAGATCCCGGTCAGTGGCCTTGAATTTCATCGGAAAAGAAAAAATCGCGGCTGAAATTGCCTGCATGCTCCTTGAAAAAGGTATAGAACCCACGGAAGAAAGGGTAAGACAGCTGATTTTTCATACTGAAAACCCGGAAGAACAAGACGGCCAGGGGAGTTCCGCGGAGGAAGACGGTGAAAACGCAGATGATGGCGAAAACCAGGATGATGAAGGTTTCATCGAGGGCATTTATTCAGTTCCGCCTGTGAAAAAAAGCGGTCTTCTTGGATTTTTGAACCACTTGAGGTCAGGTGAAACTCAAAGGCATTGGGTGGTTCTTCCATACCGATGGGACTGCGGAAAAACTGAAGCCCACGGACTCATAAGGATTTTGATGAATCCTGAGCTGAAAAAAACGGAAAAAATTCAAATAAATTGTGAAATGCCGTGCAAAAAGTACTTTTTTGTGTTATATTTTGAGGAAAGCAAGGTGAAGGAAGTTCGGTTCTGTTCATTACCGCCGCCATTGACCTCAGAAATCCACAACGAGGAAATGCGGCTTGGAGAGTTGTTTTGTTCCGGCATGAACGGCAGCTCTGTGAGAGTAACCTATTCCGCCTTGACTTATTCAGATGGCCTTTATTCGACGTCGGAAATACCTTTCTCCTTTGAAGATATGGCATGAAAAGAAAGCAGCGTGTTTCAGTATCTTTGAAATATCCGCAAAATGTAGATGCCCCCTTGATTACGGCAAAAGCTGAGGGAATTCTTGCAAAAAGGATGGTGGATATCGCGCGGGAAAACGACATTCCCGTTGTTGAGGATGATGTTCTGGCAAATGTGCTTACGCTGCGTCAGATCGGCGAGTGCATTCCGGAAACGACGTGGCAGGCTGTGGCCGGTGTTTTTGCCATGATTTCGGCCCTTGAAAAAGAAGGTAGTTCGTAGATGATTATACATTGCAGCATGATAAAGCCGGGTGTCAGATTCAGTGAACCTGTTTATTTCGAAGATGGAAAGAACATGTTCCTTGGTGCCGGTAAGAGCGCAAAAGCCTTTCATGTCTCAGCTTTGAAGCGGTGGGATATTCCTTTTCTCGTTACAGCCGGAACTCTTTTGGAGGAAATTGCTGAAGAAGATGACGGCATAGAGGAACTTGAGCCTCTTGATGACGATGAACCGGCTGAACTTGAGGAAATCTGATCATTGTCGGAGGAACTTTCAACACGGCAGAAAGGAAACATCGGCGAGGACAAAGCTGCTGCATATCTTGAGATGGCAGGCTATACAATAGTCCAGCGGAACTACAGGATCAGGACGGGCGAAATCGATATAATTGCCCTCAAGGACGATTTTCTGGTCTTTGTTGAGGTCAAAAGCCTTCCCCACGGAAACATTGAAACCCTTGCCCACGAACTTGGGCCAATAAAACAAAAAAAGATTATTAAAACTTCTAAATCTTATCTCCAAAATCATCGACAATATAGTAACAGGCTAATCAGATATGATGTGCTTGCCATTGATGTTCCGGGGCTGGATCCGGTGCACCACATTGTCAATGCTTTTT
>JAEDDW010000030.1 GCA_016293645.1 Treponema sp.
TTTATTGCAAAACGAGACAAAAAACAATGTGGTGAAATTTTCAAGATTTGACTGCGGAATTATTTCCCGATATCAAGCATGCGCATGTTCCAGTTGGCCGGAGGATCTTCGATAATGCTCCAGTCAAAATCAAGAACGCCATGAGGCGGGAAAAGAGGTTTTGGAACAGGATATTTTCTTGAGGCATCTTCCTTCAGAATGTCTTCCATGGTTTTTCCTTCTTCCAGGACAAGATATGGTTTTCCAAGGGCACAGATCGTAGATGTACGGACATTGTAGCTGAATTCAGTTCCGTCGTCGCCAAATCTTTTTTTTCCAACAAGAATTGAATTGAGGACATATCCATCCGGAAGGCTGTCACTTTTTTCAATGTTTCTTATTCTTGAACCACGTCCGTTGACACAGGTAAAAGTTTCACCGCTTACACGAAGATGCTTTGGCACATTGTAAGTTTCATCTCCATCGGAAAAGACAGCCTGTTTCTCTCCATCATAGTCCATGTCTGTACGCCAGTAGCGGATGTGATAGACGGAACTTTCTGTAATGTAGAAGGACAGGAGTTCCTTTGAGTTGACAGGAGGACTTACAAGAATTCCTGAGGCATTTCCACTGTCCTGCCAGTAACCGGCAAGAGGATTGCCACTTTGCATGGTATTTCCATCAAGAAGAGGACTCAGAGGAATTTTGTCGGAATCTTCTTCCTTTATGATGAAATTGAGGTAGAGATTTGAGCCTATGACGGCAAAAGGAACACTATAGACTTCCTTGCGTCCAGGATATGTTACCTCCATGTTCCATGCACCGGAAGAAATTCCATCTGCAGTCAAAGTGTCTCCGTCTTCCTGTGTCATCAAGGAACCTGAATGAAGCTCATCGGTAAGAGGAATAAACCTAACGTTGAGTTCCTCTGGCATTGCCTTCTGCGTCGCATCATTCACAGGTCTTCTGTTCTTTTCCGTGTATTCATGACTTTCAGCGGCGCGGTCATCATAGCGCTGGTAAAACTCCCTGAGCACGATCATCGGAATGGAA
Source organism: Treponema sp. (assembly GCA_016293645.1). Classification (GTDB taxonomy): domain Bacteria; phylum Spirochaetota; class Spirochaetia; order Treponematales; family Treponemataceae; genus Treponema_D. The sequence goes on from JAEDDW010000030.1 coordinate 1,033, forward strand.
CCGCTTCCAGTGGAGTAACCGCTGTCAAAAACAACATAACGAGAGGAATTCTTCCATACACCTTTAAGAAGCTCCGGCACATCATGTTTTTCCTGACCAAAGGCAAATGAGAACAATAAAAATGGAAGCAGAAGGCAGATTTTTTTCATTATTACAAAAGGACTACTTTCCCATCATCGATGCGATTTCATCCCTAATAGAATATCGGATGATTTGCCTTTCTTCAAAAGACTTTGCGACAAGATCATCGATTTCCATCGCTTCATAGATTTTTTTGGATTCGGCAACATCGGCACGCAGAACAGGATGCTTTGGACTGAACAGAACGCAGCAATCCTCATAAGGCAGAATCGAGGTTGCGTATGTTCCGATTTCAACAGCTGTACTTACGATTTCTTCCTTGTCCAGACCGATGAGCGGGCGATACAAAGGGAATTCGGCAAAACTTTCCGTGACTGCAAGATTCTGGCTTGTCTGACTTGCAACCTGCCCAAGGCTTTCTCCGGTGATGATTGCGTCGCTGCCTATATGTTCTGCGATCATGTTGGCAACCTTCATCATGCAAAGTCGAAGCATGAGGGTACTGTAGTCTTCCGGAGCCTTCTGCTTGATTTTCATCTGCACGTCAGTAAACGGAACTATATTGAGATGGGTTTCCATTCCGTACATGGCGATGGTCTTTGCAAGATCCTGAACCTTTTTCTGGGCTTCTTCCGATGTATATGGATAGCTGTGGAAATAGACACACTCAACCCTCATTCCACGGCGCATCATGCGGTACCCTGCAACAGGGCTGTCGATGCCACCGGAAAGCAGAAGAAGCCCCTTGCCGCTTACACCAACAGGAAGACCACGACCGGTTTTCTTCTGGGCGCAATATACGTAGGCCTTGTCACGGACCTCAACATTGATGACACAGTCAGGATGCTTTACATCAACATCCATTGTTCCGTCGTCAAAAAGAATTCCCGCAGCCTGAATACAGATTTCATAGGAATTCAATGGAAAATCCTTGTCCTCACGACGGGCATCAATTTTAAATGTCCTGGCTCCAAGTTCCTTTGCCTTGAGTCCCTCAACACGAACAGCTTCAGTAATGGCTTCCATGGTTTTCTCAACATTCTGAACCTTGGCCCACCCAGTGATACCAAGAAGATGATCAAGGGCAAATTCAACGGCACCACACGAATCCTTTGTACAGTGGACATAAAGACGTCCCGTAAGAACCTTCACTTTTGCGTCCGCTGTTTCAAGGGCAGTACGAAGATTGTTCACAAGCTGTTTTTCAAAAGTCTTGATGTTGCTTCCCTTGAGTGTAAGCTCCCCTACTTTTCCAAGATAGGTTTCTGTATAAATCGAAAAATCGATTTCTTTTTTGTGTCTGTTTTCCTTGTTTCTCATTTCTAATACCTTATTGAAACCCCGCAATTGAAGTAGAGATTCGTTTTATCGCAAAGCCCATCTTCCCAGGCTTTTCGAGCAGATTCAACACTCTGTCCCGTTCCGCCAGGGAACATCTCATTGCCGACTCCGTAATTGTGTATATACTCAAAGTCAAAACCTGCCTTGAGGCTGACCATGGATCCTCTTTCATTCTTATAAAGCTCATATTCGGCATCAGTTCCAAAATGGAAAGTTGTCATGATGTGATCCTGGTTGAGGAAATTAAGGTGGGTCCAGGCTGTGTCGACATGCTTTCCAAGTTGTCCGTCAGGATTTGAAAACATGGAATGGGTGTAGATGGAACCATCCGTTGCGTATGTTCCTGCCTCGGCTTTCAGGTATTCAAGGGCCTCTGCTTCCGTGAGGGATTCACAGATGTTGGCATGGCGCGACAAGGATGTGCGGACATTGAATTTCAATTTTGACGTTGGTCTTATGTCAAAGGAAAGTTCAATGGCATCACTGTTTGGTTCATACTGCGAGCCGATCTTGATTCCATTGTTTGTATAGTTCTGGTAATTTCTGATACCAGGCTTTATGACAGCATTGTTTGAGTTCCGGTCATATTCCCAATGGCTGTAGGTATATGGAGTCACGAAGACATAATCCAGAATGACTTTGCTGAAAAAGCTTTGCTCCGGAGTCCAGATAAATCCTGTACGCGCTGCCACACGGTACTTGGCATCAAAGTTGAATTTGAAGAATTCATCCACATCAAAATCATCAACCATGATTTCGCTGGCCCAGGAAAGACCTTTGAAAGGTTTCACGTTGAAGGTAAGTCCCATGAACACGCCGTCGCCGGCTCCTGTAAGTTCCTGGGAAATCATGTATGGAACTGGAAGCACAGTGCAGATGTCAAATCGGTTTCCAATAATGACGGTTTCAAAGAAAGAAAAATCAAACCATTCGTTCACATCATAGGAGATGGAATGAAAGCCCAGAAGCTTTCCAGAATCGAGACTGCCGATATTTCCGTCATAGGACGATGTGGCTCCAAGCATGGAGATCATCTGGGTATAGGAAAGTCTACCCTTAAGCCAAGTAAGGGACATGTTTGTTGAATGGAAACGGTTGTCATTCAATACGATGCCCTGTCCAAGGTAATCTCCATATCCGCTTCTGTACATTCCGCCCTGAAAGAAAAGATCCTTTGACCCATAGGCAACGGCGGTATTTACATCAAGATACATGGTGCACGGACCGAATTTCGCAGGGTCATAGATCGCATCATGGGACGGAAAAGAATTCTCCGGCATGAAATCCCTTTCAGGATCAGGGGCGATGGTCATTCCGATTTCATATCCCATGGAAGCCATGTCAGTTCCGTCGAAAAGGGAAAGATCACCTTCTATGCCAGGACAGATATAGACATTCTTTCCAAAGTCGTTTTCCTTATTTCCATTTTTCTTTTCAGATTCATATTTCATCATGCCATCTACATCGAGATAGGCATAAAGTTTTTTTCCGGTCATGCGCTCATAGACAGAAGCGGCATATTCTCTGTCGCTTTCAGTTCCGTTTTCAAGAACCTGGTCCAAGATGTCCTTTATGTTCTGGACAGGATAAGGACGCATCGGAGGAAGCTGGGTTATGACTCCACGGCTCTTCCAGCTGTACGCAAGGCAATAAAAATCATCAGACGGATCCACAGAAACCTGTGAAAAAAGACATGAAAGAGCCAAACCAAACAATACTGAACATACAAATAATTTTTTCATATTTTTTCCCGGTTAAAAAAATTTCTTTGAAACGGATACTGCAATCTCAAAGCCACTCTTAGTCCTACCTGACTGGTTTCCATAATTGGTGACGTGGGTATAAGAAGGCTGAATCATGAAAGTCAAATTTTCAACAGGTGTCAAAGTTCCTCTTAATGAAATTCTATTTACATATTCAATGTGACTTCCATGAGGCGTACTGTACTCCTGCCTTTTCTTTGCATCATCAGAAGATCCGGTGGAATCAACCTTGCCGTCATTGTCCCTGGACGGATAAGGCCACTTGCTGTATTTTGAGTCGGATGAGGAAGCCACTGAATCTGACTCCGGCATCTTGTCCCTGTTTTTCCAGTTCCAGTCAAGATTCCGGAAAATCTTGTTTCCGGAATATTCACCACAGGCTTTGAACACATAATCCAAAGTAACAGACCAGACACCAGCCTTTTCATAACCGATGGAAAGTTCACCGCCAGCGGTGTCAGGGCCCCACGGAGTTCCGTACCATTCAGTATAGAAATCATCCTGCATTGGACCTGTAAGATCCTGATAATAACGGACGAGTGACCAGGCAGGACTTGCCTTTATGTACATGTAGGGATCAGTGTAGGTTCCCTCGACCCAGACATGGAAAGTTCCATCTCCATGAGGAATGAAAAATTCAGCACCAGCCTGGAAGCCGAATCCCCTAGGAGTAACATCATTTTCATCATCGGATTCGTTGGGCATCTGGAACTGATCCATCACGAATATCCCATATAGCCTGGAATTTCTTGCAGGAGTGAAATCAACTTTCAAAGACATATAGTCGCAGGTATTGCTTTCCCCGCCTTCACGACGAGTTTCATAATCCTTCCATGCGGCAACTCCATGAAAAATATTCCATGGAGCAAGATAGCGCAATTCCAAAGGTGCATAGACGAAAAGACTTTCCCTTGCCGTCAGCTGAAGTCTGTCAAAGAGGATGGCCGCAATCTCGTGGCTGTACATGTATCTGTCAGGGTTGAACTGGTTCACGTCCAGCCTGTATCTGAAATTTGAAGAATATATCGAAAGGTCGGCATAGGTGCTTCCCGTAAAGTATTCGCTCTGTGTAACGCTACCAGACAAAGACCTGTTGAAACACGACGGCATGGTTCCATAGATAAAAGAAAAGCCTGTTTTTTCAGTGATCCTATGACCAGATGCAAAATAATAGTCATGCGGGAAATTCAGGTCAATTCCGCCAACATCCAGTGGAATATTAGTGTAGTTGTCATCCTTGATCTTAAAGCCCTGTGTAATTCCTACCCTTCCGTCCATGGACATGGCACACCAGTCTCCGAGAACGATCTTCAAAGGAAGATAGACAAAAGGCTTCTGTCTGTAATAGTCATATACCCAGTCCAGATCATCTTCAGTTTTATAGTAGCCTTCAAGGTTTACATCAAGTTCTGCCTGGAGTTTAAGAAGTTCATGGCCAAAAGAAAGATGAGAATCATAGGAAATGTACTGGCGGATTTTGTCATAGTGGCGCATCGCATCAGCCGAAAGACTTTCATGGTCGACGGCATCAAGATGGCATTCAACTTCCTCCAGTGTCATGGGAGCGTGAAAGACAAAATCTGTTCTACCCTGATCCATGACAACGCGGGAAAGTGAATCAAAGATCCAGCTGCCTGCTCCTACGACTTCCTGAGAGCTGCGTCCATACAATGATGAAAAAACACTGACAAAAGCAAGCAATGCAAGTGGGAATTTAAATTTTCTTTTCATATCACACCGTTTTTTTTAATTTAAAGTCACCGAATCAACGGCTTTCTGAAGTTCCTTTGAAGTCAATTTTTTTGGGAAAGTATCAAGAACCTTCTGATAGAAGGCCACAGTTCTTTTTCCATGAAGTTCAAGAGTAAATCTTCTGGACACTTCAACAGCCTTCTTTCCCATCCTTTCGCACAACTCGGGATCATCCACCAGCTTTAGGATCAAATCATCCATGTCTTCATCAGTCTCTGCAAAGTATCCGTCTTCACCAGGAAAGATGGTATCGTAAAAACTTGTATCACGCCTGCAGACACAAGGAAGTCCAAGGGAAAGCGCCTCAAGAATTGTCATGGAATGCATTTCCGAAAGGGATGCTGTTATAAAAACATCACCGATTGAATAATACTGGTAAACCTTGTTCCAGTCGACAAATCCGGTAAAAATAATTTTGTCGCCAAGGCCTTCATCCGCAACATTTTTCTGAAGAATGTCCAAAGCTCCGCCTGCGCCGACAAAAACCATTTTCACATTCTGCCTTGCGTACAAAACCCTGATTATCACTTCAAGCAGTTCAACAAGCCTTTTCTCTTCGACAACCCTGCCGACGTAAAGAAGCACCCTGTCATTTTTTCCAATTCCGAGACTTTTCCTAAGCTGCTTTTTTTCCCTGTCACTAAACTCCTGGCCGGAAAATTTCTGTGCGTCTATGGCATTGGGAATTATGGCGCTTGGAGTTTTTGGATGCATATAAGGCCTGTTGAAATAGTCATTGGCCTTTTTCGAAACATTGATGAAAGCATAAAATTTTCTCAACAGGTTCTTTTCAGTTTTCCTGATTATTTTGTGAGGGATAAAACGTCCCAAAGGGAAATAGTATCTATAATAGTCTTCCCACATGGTGTGGGTTGAAGCAATCACTGGAATCTTGAGTTTTCTGCCAACAACCTTTGCGGCATGTCCTATGAAAAATTCCGTATGGGAATGGATCAACTCAACTTTATGGCTCTTGCAGAATTCAATGATTTTTTCTCTTGTTGGAATTGCAAGATACAGGTCGTCACCCACTGGAGACGGAATCGCCCTGATTCTGAGAATGTTTGGATCTTCCGTATTGCTGTGCCTGAGGCCTCTTTCAGAAACTGTAACGACGACAACATGATGGCCCATGTCCTGAAGAATTTTCCTCAGCTGGATTACAACAGTGACAACACCGTTTTTTGTCGGAAGATAGCTATCCGAAAATAACGCGATATTCATAGTCTTATGATTTTATTTTATACGCAATATTTGTGCAAGCACAGTAAAACATGAAAGTTCCGGTACCGGCAGAGTACGTCACACTTCCTATTTTCAGCCATAACCTTTATAATAATGCCATGACATCAGACGAAAAAAACACCATCTATGATTTTCTGAAAACCACATCTTCCTGGGCTTACGGCTATTCGTCCCCTAAATTTGCGGAAGATGACATTGTATTTGATGATGATGTCATTGAATTTGTCGAGGCACCAGTTCCACAGGCGGAACCAATGAAAGCCCAGGCGGACAAGGCTAGTCCTTCAGCTGCCGTCAGTGAAATTGCTTCACAAAAGAAAGAGGAAACCGACACTGCCGAGACAACGGAAACAGCCCCTGAAAATTCTGACAGACCTCAGGCCACAGGCGGAATCACCCTTGAGACAGTCAAAGCCAAAATTGACGCCTGCCACAACTGCATTCTTGCAAACACAAGGACAAATACAGTTCCGGGTGAAGGAGTAGAAGCTCCGTATGTAATGGTCATCGGCGAAGGACCAGGTGAAGATGAAGACAAGTCCGGACGTCCCTTTGTCGGCAAGGCAGGACAGCTTCTGGACAAGATGCTTGCCGCCATCGGTCTTGGACGCAACGCAAACTGCTACATCGCAAACATCGTAAAATGCCGTCCTCCAATGAACCGCACACCGATGCCTGATGAAGCTGCCGCATGCGCTGGATTTCTTCAGGCACAGATACACCTTCTCAAGCCCCAGTTCATTCTTGCAATGGGTCGAACTGCAGTTCAAAACCTGCTCCATACAAACACGGGAATAAACACACTCCGCGGACAATGGCTTGAGTTTCAGTTTGGAAATGAAAAGATTCCGCTGATGGCCACATTCCATCCAAGTGCACTTCTACGCGACGAACGTCTGAAGGCACCGGCATGGCAGGACCTTAAGAAATTCCGGGAAAAACTCCTGGCAACAAAACCTGACTACGCAGAAATTTTCTACAGCCAGCAGAACGCATCACGTCAGTAAAAATATGAGTGAAACAAAACAAAGATACATCAATGTTGTCCTCAACGTGCCTCTAAACCAGGCCTTCACCTACAGGGAACCACCTGAAAGTGACAGACAGCCACTTCCAAAAAATCCATTCGGCTACAGAGTCGAGGTGAAATTCGGCAACAGAAAAACAACGGGCTTTGTTACAGGTGTCTATGACCAGCTTCCCAAAGACTGTGCCGTAGGTGAGGAAAAAATCAGAAGTGCCCTGAGATATATCGACAGTGAAAACCTTCTCACAGAGGAACTCTACTCGCTTGCAACTTTCATGAGCGCTTATTACATTGCCCCGATAGGTGAATGTGTCTTTGCCATGATCCCGTCCGGAAAAAGGGAAACTGAAATTCCAGGTTTTTCTTTCTTTCAGGATGAAAAAGGTTTTGAGAAAAAAGAACTCAGCAACGAGCAGAAAACTGCAGTTGATGGTATCCTCGCGGAAAAGAACCGCAATCATTTTCACTATCTCTACGGAACGACTGGAAGCGGCAAAACGGAAGTATTCCTCACCTGTGCAGAGCGGGTCATGAAGGAAGGCAAAGGCGTAATCTATCTTGTACCTGAGATCGGTTTGACACCGCAGGTTGTGGAAGCTGTCCGCAACCGTTTTGGAAACACGGCGGCAGTCCTCCATTCAGAACTCACACCAAGCCAGAGACTTGGTGAATGGAAAAGAATACTTCACAGGGAAGCACGTGTAATCATCGGAGCCAGAAGCGCAATATTCGCACCGGTACCTGATCTTGGTCTTGTGATCATCGATGAGGAACACGACTCATCATACAAATCAGGCTCATCCCCACGGTATCATGCAAGGCAGATCGCAATGCTAAGATGTTCCCGCGGGGGGATACCGTTGATCATGGGATCAGCAACACCATCTCTGGAAGCCTGGCATTCAATGGGTGAAGGGAAAATCCTGAAGCACACTTTGACAAGGAGGCTGGCAGGAGGCGCAGCTCCAAAGATCGAATGCGTAAACCTTAGTGCGGAGGCGAACGGTGAAAGCTGCATCTCAAGAAAACTGAATTCTGAGATTGCTCAGACCGTCGCAGAAAAGAAACAGTCCATACTCTTTTTAAATAGACGCGGATTCACCCATTTTTTCAGATGTGCCTTCTGCGGTTTTGAACTCAAGTGCAAAAACTGTTCAGTTGCCCTTACCTATCATAAGACGGAAAACAGATTGAGGTGCCACTACTGCGGTTACAGCGCCGCTCCTCCACAGCAGTGCCCGGAATGCGGATCACTGGACATTGGATACTCCGGTTTTGGAACTGAATACATAGAAAGTGAAGTAAAGGCAAAATTTCCCAACGCGAAAGTCATCAGGGCAGATACTGATTCACTGCATCACAAGGGAGAACTTCAGGAACGTTTTGATTCTTTCAGAAAAGGAGATGCCGACATTCTTCTTGGAACCCAGATGGTGGCAAAGGGACTTAATTTTCCAAACCTCAAGCTGGTCGGTGTCGTTCTTGCGGACACATCGCTGCATCTTCCGGATTTTCGTGCGGCAGAAAAAACTTTTGCACTCATAACCCAGGTTGCAGGCAGAGCCGGAAGATTTTTTCCTGATGGTAAAGTAATCGTCCAAAGCTACAGTCCGGAACGTGATGCCATATCCTTTGCCGTCCGTGGTGATACCGCAGGCTTTTATAAAAAAGAACTGGAGATGAGACGCCTTCTGGGATTTCCTCCATTTACAAGACTTCTGCGACTGGTTTTCAGATCGGCTGTTCCACAGGCAGCGGAAGTTGCCGCTGACGCAGGTGCAAGGATACTTGCAAAAAGAGCCGCATCAGATGTAGAAATTCTTGGACCTGCCGAGTGCCCGTTGAACATGGTCGGTGGCAATTACAGATACCAGATACTCCTCAGAAGCAGCAGCATAAAATCATTGCAGGAAGCGGCAAAAAACCTTGTGTGGGGTTACAAGACTCCTAAAGATGTATACATTGAGGTTGATGTTGATCCGGTCAACATGATGTAGACCTGCCGGAAATATTCTGAAACCTGTCATGGCGGACAGGACCGTCATAGAAAATTTCCCAGAGGAAAAGTCCGGTTGCAGGCGCAGTCGTCAGAGCACGGCTTCTGTCATGGCTTTCAAGGATTTCCCGGAAATATTTTCCGTCATAACCTTTCTTTTCACATTCTATGATGGTTCCGGTTATTGAGCGGACCATTTTCCACAGGAAGGCGTTTGCCTGAATCTCAAAGACAAGAAGTCCCTTTTCCTCATCCTTCCAGTAAAAAAAGGCATTCTCAAGATAACGCATGGTGGAAAGGCTCTGGTCACCGCTTGCGGCAAAAGTCGCACAGTCAATCTCTCCCCTGAGGCATGAAGCCATGTCATTCAAGACCAGAATATCCGGCCTGCGTGGAATATACCATCTGTAACGGCTTTCATCAGCAAAGGGATAGTTTTCACACTGGATGAAATATCTGTATTTTCTGCTTGTGGCACTGAAACGGCTGTTGAATTCCATATCCTTTTCAACCACATCCATGATCCTTATGTCAGGCGGAAGAAGTCCGTTCAATGCGCGAAGATAGTTTTCCCTTTTTATGCCGTCAACGGGAGAAATAAAATTCGCAGCCTGAGCAGCAGCATGAACTCCGCTGTCAGTCCTGCCGGAACCATAAAGTTTGATGGATGTTCCAAGCATTTTCTGCAGAGCCTTTTCTATTTCACCCTGCACTGTCCTGACCGGCATCCCGGCATCAGATTTATCCTGACGCTGCCATCCGCAGAAATCAGTTCCGTCGTAGGAAACAGTAAGAAGAATGTTAGTCATCGTCGCCAAAAATATTGTTTGACGAAAGTTCTGCAGTCATCTTGTCGTAAAGATCCCTTGCAACTTCCAGAAGAGGACCCGGTTTTGCCTTGCTGGATTTTCCGAGACCGAAAATTCTTGCAATGGCCTTTTTGCTGTCCTCAAGTTTCTTCAATCTCAACTGAAGGTTTTCATGCTGACCATATTTGAATTCCAGAAGTCCTGAAAGATAAATGATTCCGTCGTATCCGTAATTTTTGTCTGTGTCAGGACCAAAATGAGAAACAGATTCTATGGATTCGATTCTTCCAGTTTCATTGATCAATGTCTGCTGATAAAAAAACAATGCCTTTCTGTAAAACACCTGGGCAATATAGTCGTAGTTATGGCCAGGACTGACATGATCGATATCCTGACAAAGCCATGCAAGTCTAAGTGCGATTTCACCTTTCTTGAAAGTCGGAGAATAGGCAATATCCACCTTCTCATAGCACATAAGGGCAAGATAGTACATGGCAGCACCATCATAGAGAGTTCTTTCATCGTAAATATTAAAGTGAGGGAAAATAGTCTCACAGGCCTTTATTCTCTTTTCGGAAGATTCTGCAAGACGGTCAAAAGTCGCTCCATCCTTGATTGATTTAAAATCCTTCCAGAACAAAGCTGTATGACAGTTTGGACAGCATCCAATTTCATAGATCAGTGGATAGACCCGTCCGAATTTCTTCGATGGTTCATAGTTTCTATGGAGCTCGTCAGTAAGGTTGCCGGCAATTGTTCTACCACCACCTTGATGCATTACTTCCTGTCTGAATGTTTTCTGACATACAGGACAAAGCATGTCTTCTTTTGCCCAATATGAAACGGCAGGTTTCTTAGGTCCCTCATCCATTGAGAAAGCCTTGCTGATGTTGCTTCTAGCCATCCGTATCCCCCATTATATTTCTATTTCAAGATCTCTATTATCACATTGGCTACAGCATATTCCTTTTCATGACTGATTGAAACATGAATCCTGTAGTCCTTACCGCACATTTTCTCGACAGTCTCCAAAGCCTTGCCCGTAACATGGAACACAGGTTTCCCAAGTCCATCAGGCGCAACATATACCTCGTTCAGATTGAATCCACTGATTCCTGTTCCAAGAGCCTTTGAAAAAGCTTCCTTGGCGGCAAAGCGGCCTGCATAGAATTCACATTTTCTTTTCTCAGAGGCAGTGTCACCGGCTCTTTCATTGGGATTGAAAAAACGTTCTATGAAAAGCGACTCTTCACCAACCCACTTTTTGAAACGTGAAATCTCAACTATGTCGCAGCCTGTTCCAAAAATCATCAGTTCACATCTCCGGAATCGGCAGCCGGATTTTTCAAGACTTCTGAATTTGCATCAATATCATTTTCGGAACTTTTCTCTTCTTTTTTGACAATTTCCAGGGTAACTTCATTCTTTGAAATCTGAGCAAGAGTGTATGCCGGAGAAAGCTCGACAATGACCGGAACAGTATAAATTCCAGGCTGAGTTATGAAAGAAAGATCCGCATAGACACTCATGTTCTTCAAACTGAACTTTTCAATATCAAGAACATTACCTTCGATAACGACGTTGACATTTTCCGTCTCACCTGCAATCGAGAATTCCTCAACAAGTGAATTGAACTTTACCTCAACGTCTTCTATTTCCTTTACCATTGCCTCAGAAACAATCGGAACAGAAACCTTCACAACATTTTCGTCCATGAATGACACGTAGGAATTTGGATTCACCGCCTTGAGCACCTTTGACACCAAGAATTCAGCGCCATCGATATTCACGGAACCAACCTGGATTTCACTTATCTCGTCCAGCATGAACTGAGGACCTGAAATGAAGATGTGGGACGGTTCTATCTTTGCGCCAAGAGCCTTGTATCCGTGTGCAGGAGTTCCGTAGACGGAAGTTTTAAGCGGAACAAGTTTCATGGCCTTCTTCTGGATTTCAAAATGAATGCTGTCTGGCACTACAGTTATCTCAAGAGGATCAAGATCAAGCTGGACAAGTTTTTCCGAAAGATCAACGCAGACAGGAAAGTTCCAGTTGCCTTCCTTGGTACGCGAAGAAATATCGACGTAAGCCTCAAGATCATGCTCCGTAATCTGAGAGATCTTCTCGCGTCTTGTACGGATCTTTACCTTTATGTATTTATCCTTCTGCAGTCCATCCACAGGAAGCATATTTCCTTCCTTTCGCACATCAAGAGGAACTGAAAAAGTTTTCGTTTCAAGAAGAGAAATCTGATGGAAAAAATATATCATGGCCGCAAGGATAAAGCAGATGGCTTTAACCGGCCAGTTGTTAATCAGCTTTTCCAGTAATGGTTTTGTGTTCATCAATAGTGTCCTCAATGATCTGCTGGTCAGGAGTGATGTCCAGCTGTCTTTCAAGAATTCTTGTCACCTGCTCCGATGTCAGGTCATAGTGAAGCTTTGAATCATAGGCAAGGGAAAAGGCGCCAGTTTCCTCACTGACAATGAGGATGACACAGTCAGTCACTTCGCTCAGACCCAGGGCAGCTCTGTGGCGTGTTCCGAAAGTCTTCTTGATGTCATACTGCTCGCTGACAGGCAGAAAGCAGCCTGCGGAAAGAATCTTGTTTCCCTTGATGAAGCAGGCGCCGTCATGAAGCGGAGTATTATGCCCGAATATGGTAACAAGAAGATTGGAAGAAAGATCCGCGTTCATCTTTGTTCCGGTCTCAAGAAAATTGTCGACCTTGGTATGACGGACAAAACAGACAAGCATTCCTCTTTTCTGTTTTGAAAGCATTTCTGCGGCAATCAACACGGAATCGACATAGGTGTGTTTTGCTCTTGAACCAACGGTAAACCATCTGCCCTGTCCAAGCTTTAGAAAGACTTTTCTTAGTTCCGGCTGGAAGACAATGGCAAAGACAAGGACCAGTCCAGGCGCAAGGGTTGAGAAAATCCACATCATCGTCTTGAGCTGAAAAATCACAGCGACAGCGTATGCTATTATGACGATGACGGCAGACTTGATGATCTGGACGGCGTTTGTCTGGCTTATGATCTGATAGACCTTGTACAAAAGGAACGTAAGGATGCCTATGTCAAGGACAGGTCTTATTCCGTCATATATCTTCAATAAAGTGGAAAACTGATTCATAATTTATAGAAGAGATTTTAACACAGCAAAAGTATCAAGGCAAGGAGCACAGTCATGGACACGGACCATGAAGGCTCCGTTCAGGACGGAAACAAGGTCGGCCGCAAGAGTTCCGTAGAGCCTGTCTGAAACATCACGACCTGTCATCTGACCTATGCATGTCTTCCGCGACAGGGCCATGAGGACCGGATACTTTCCACGGCATAAAGAGCCGCAGTTTTTTATGAGCTGTATGTTGCCATCCAGATCCTTGCCAAAACCGACACCAGGATCAACAATGATCTTTTCTTTTTTTATTCCGCATGAGATGGCATAATCCGCCCTTTCTTCAAGATATGAGCTGACTTCCTCAAAAACGTTTCCGTAGGAAGTATGATCCTGCATCGTGACGGGAATTCCCTTCTTGTGCATGAGAATCACCGGAATATCTTTTTCCGCGCAGAAACCGGCCATCTCCCTGTCATCTTCAAGGGCGGACACATCGTTGAGGATATCGGCGCCAGCATTGAAGGCTTCCTTCATCACGGAAAGTTTTCTTGTATCTATGGAAATCGGTATATCGCTGTGCTTTCGAATCTCCTCAACAAGAGGAACAACGCGGCGGATCTCTTCTTCCGCATCAACATACAAGGAACCAGGTCTTGTGGATTCTCCTCCGATGTCGAGAAGATCCGCTCCCTCGTCGATCATCTTGAGCGCACGGTCCAATCCCCCACGGCTGCCGTCAAAGAAACTGTCAGGAGTAGCATTTACTATGGCCATGATGAAGGCGGGGTTTTCAGTAATGATTTTTCTGTCACGCAGAACAAGTTCTTTCATAAGCCCATCTCACCCAAGTATTTCTTTTGCGGCACGGCAAAGATCGTCAGGACCAAGACCAGCATCCTCCAGGATCTGCATTCTTGAACCGTTGCTTACAAAGCGGTCCGGGAAAGCAAGAACCTTGATTCCTGGATTTCCTTGAAGTCCGTTTTTCTTCACAAGACCTTCGATGTATTCACCTGCACCACCGATCTTCACTCCGTCTTCGACACACAGAATTCCGTCATAGCCTGAAGCAAGTTCAAGAAAATGCTTTTCATCAAACGGCTTGAGGAACCTGAGGGAATAAATGTCAGATACGATTCCGTCCATCAGAAGTGAACGGCATGCAGTCAATGTTTCCGCAAAAATGCTTCCAGTGCAGACAAAGAGGATTTTCTTCATGGACAGACGGCTGTTTTCCGCGTACTGCCCCGCAACGGAAGGTGAATATTCGTCACAGGTGACAAGAACGCCACGTCCTTCTTCAACAGGGTTTGAAAAACTTTCAAGTTCCGTAGGGCATGTCATTTTTGGCCAGCGTATGACCACCGGACCATCAGTGCCGTCTACTGCATAGTCAAGACACAGGTCCATGTCAGTTTTTGTCGCCACAGTAAGAAACTTGATGTTAGGTATGGAACGAAGCAGTGAAATGTCGAAAATTCCCTGGTGTGTCTCTCCGTCACTTGGAACCGCACCGGCACGGTCAAGGGCAATTATGCAGTGTCTGTTCTGCAAGGCAATGTCTTCAATGATCTGGTCCACGGAACGCTGTATGAAAGTGGAATAGATCGCCACCACAGGAACAAGTCCTCCGGCACAAAGCCCACCGGCAAAGGTAACCGCATGTTCCTCGGCAATTCCAACGTCAAAAAAACGTTCCGGATATTTTCTGGAAAAGGCATCAAGTCCCGTCCCCTTGGACATGGCGGCTGTAATGGCAGCGATTTTTCCGTTCCGGCTGCCAAGCTCAACCATTTTGTTTGAGAAATTCTCGGTGAAGCTAAGGTTGTCAAATTTCTCCACAAGACCTTCGCTTGTATTGAAAGGACCAACTCCGTGAAAGGCAGACGGATTGTTTTCGGCAGGAGAATAACCTTTTCCCTTCTTGGTCACGACATGGATCACAACAGGACGCGGAATACGCTTTGCCTTCTCAAAGACCTTAACCATGGCTTCTATGTCATGGCCGTCGAGCGGACCTACATATTCAAATCCCAGGTCAACAAAGAGATTGTTGGTAAGGAACAGGCCCTTTATTCCCCTCTTGAACCTGAACACCAGTTTCCCGATCCTTGTGTTGAAATATGGAATTCTGTCGATGATCCGGTCCACCGTATGCCTGAAACCGTGGTATGTGCATGTAAATGTAAGCCTTGAAAGATACCGGGAGAAACTGCCCACGTTCTTGTCGATGGACATCTGGTTGTCATTGACGACGACAATGAGATTCTCTGCAAGCTGTCCTGCATGGCTCAATCCCTCGAAAGCCATACCGCCTGTAAGGGCACCGTCCCCTATGACAGCTATGACCTTGTCGTTACGGCCCTGGATCTTCCATGATGCAAGGAGGCCAAGGGCTGACGAGATGGATGAGGATGCATGACCTGCATCAAAATAGTCATGCTCACTTTCACGGATCTTTGTAAATCCTGAAATTCCATCCTTGAGGCGTACAGTGGAAAATTCCTCACATCGCCCCGTAAGGATCTTATGTGGATAGCACTGGTGGCTCACATCCCAAACTATGGCATCCTTCGGACTGTTGAAGACCTTGTGCAAGGCTATGGTAAGTTCCACCACACCCAGATTGCTTGCAAGGTGGCCTCCGTTTTTACCGACCACTTCTATGATTTTCGAACGTATTTCCGAGGTAAGTGACTTGAGAGATTTTTTTGACAATGATTTTATATCTTCCGGTGAATGAATGCTGTGCAAAATCACTTCATGAACTCCCTGATTTTTAAATGATGATCCGGCATGCATTTCCAAAAACCGGAGAAGGTAAAAAAAAGACCGCAGTCAATATAAACAACCGCGGTCTTCATCAAAAAAGGCCCTTCGCATTAAGCTGCATTGCAATTTCTCACAATGTCACTTACTTGCTCTTATGGCGATTTTTTCTAAGCTTCTTCTTACGCTTATGTGTCGCAATCTTTGCGCGCTTTCTTTTCTTACCACAAGGCATGAGTAGAACTCCTTAAATTTAAGTTTTTATATTATCCAAATTTTCACCGAGAGTGTCAACACATATTTCCCTTGTAATGTCTCCAATCAATGGTTTTCAGGCCATATTTTTCCAGGCGGAACTCCCCCGGCCCCATTGTTTACAATTTCACATATATTTGGTAACTTTCTTTCCATGAAACAAAACGTCGGCGACTATTCATTCGAGTACAAAAAAAAGCAGCAGAGAATCTACAACAACGCGATCATCCTTCTGGTTTCAGTATTTCTGTTCCTTACACTTTTCCTGAATTTCATACTTTTTTCCGTCTATACGAATTCCTCTTCGATGGAGACGGACATTTCCAAAGACGGTGTATCCTTCGTATGCCCTTTCCTGCGCAAGCCGGAACGAGGCCAGGTGGTATACATTTCCCCGATGGACAGCGAAAGGATCCCTCTCTACAAAAGTGCGGTCAATGCGGTAGTAAGTTTCTTCACGCTTCAGAAATACAAGCCTTTCGGCAGCAGCACGCGCATGACAGGAAAGAACTCCATCAGACGCGTGGTTGCCCTTCCAGGAGACAGCTACTACATGAAGGATTATGTGCTCTACGTAAAGCCTGCCGGAGAAAACTACTATCTTACGGAATTCGAGCTTGCATCAAAGCCCTACAACATAAGGATCTATTCCGTACCTGTTGAATGGGACGGGATGGGGTGTTCCGGTTTCATGAGCGAAAGCAAGCTTGAGGCCGGGGAATATTTTGTTCTTGCCGACAACCGCATCGAAGGGCTTGATTCAAGAGTATACGGTGCAGTCAGATCCGACAGAATCAAAGGCCGTGTTCTTTTCCAGATCTTCCCGTTCAACAAAATGAAACTTTTCTAGCAGATGAACTGCGCCCTGTACATCCACGTTCCTTTCTGCGTGCAAAAGTGCGACTACTGTGATTTTTTTTCCTCCACCGGCAATGGAGCCGTCAGCGATGAATACATCGATGCCCTTGTCAGCGAGGAGCTCCATTATGCCAGTCTTTACGGAATAGATTGCTGGAAGACAGTCTATATGGGAGGCGGAACTCCAAGCCTTCTTTCCCCGTTCCAGATCAGCCGTTTTTTTTCATCCATTTCAAAAAGGATTTCACCTTCCGTGACCGAAGAAATCACCATGGAGATGAATCCGGAAACCGTCACCGCCGACAGGCTCAAGGCTGCCCATGACAGCGGAGTCACAAGACTTTCCATTGGTATACAGAGCTTCAACGACAGCGCCCTCAAGGCCATAAACAGGCACTGTACATCCCGTAACGCGGAAAATTGCCTGGAACTCGTAAAGAAACACTGGAAAGGCCAGCTGAACCTTGACGCCATCGCAGGACTGCCGGTGCAGGACGACCAGCAGTTCATGGAATCCCTTGGAAAGATCACATCCTATGATCCGGACCATGTTTCCCTCTATACCCTCACCGTGGAAGAAGGAACACCGCTTCATGACAGAATTGAAAAAGGACAGGTTGAATTTGACTTTGACAGGGCCGATTCCCAATGGCTTGAAGGAAGGGATTTCCTTGAGTCAAAGGGCTACAGGCAGTACGAGGTGTCCAATTTCGCAAAGGAAGGAAAAGAAAGCCGGCACAACATGACCTACTGGAGGCAGCAGGATTATGTAGGAATTGGAGCCGCAGCTTCCGGAACCATCTATGGCGGCGAAAAGCTTCGATGGACAAACACCCGGAACATAAAGGACTATGTCACCTGCTGGAACACCCGTAAAGACGAAGGCGCACCTGGAGTTCCCCTTGAAAAAGAAATTCTTACAGACGACATACTTGAATTCGAATTCATCATGATGGGACTTCGCACCCTTGAAGGAATAAACTCCGCCGTCTACAGAGAAAGATATTCACATGTCGCCCCCTGGAAAGGAAACCTTGCCCTGCGTCTTGGTAAGGGAAAAGGTCCCTGGGAAAATTTCACCGGCCTTGGAATGACAAAAGAGAAAATTGAGAAAGACGGATCAACGACCTACGCCCTCAACTCCAGCGGAATACTCTTCCTCAACAGACTGCTCACGGAACTCATCTGATCAAAACCTCCATGCAAAGATACCTTCTCCCCC
>JAEDDW010000126.1 GCA_016293645.1 Treponema sp.
TTTTCCGTGCTCACATCGTTGATGTTTCTGAAAATGCACTCATCGTAGAAGCAACTGGTAGTGAAGATAAGATTGATTCTCTGATCCGTCTTCTTGAACCATTTGGAATTCTTGAACTTCTCAAGTCTGGCCTTGTTGCAATGGATCGTGGAAGCAAAATCATCAAGTAAGTTTGGTCCATTTATCATTGTATATCTGCCAGCCGTTGTTTTCCTGAATGACGGTTGCAGTTCTGAAAGTGCGTTCCTTTCGCGGGAACGCATTTTTTATTTCATCCTTCAGTCCAGGCAGAATTGATCTGGAGTTGTCTGCCGTCCGCGCAAAAATAATTTTATACAGCTTTGTTTCAGTTCCGGCTGTAATTTCAACAGGAAAGAAGAGAAAATTTTCTTCTGCAGCTGGAGGCAAAATACGGCAGCCTTCAATCTGTTCCGCCTGAAAATCAAAGGCAAAAAGAGGATAAAGGGGATAATGTTTTTTTGTTTCTGAAGCAAGGCGCACTATTTCCTTCTGGATGTTTGCAAGAAAATGCATGGTGTCCTTGTTTGGAATCAATGTGTTCATCAATAGCAGTATAGAGAATTTCTTCAAAAAATAGTAGATTATGGCTATGAGAAAACTTGCATACAGCTTTGCAGTCATCGTGTCTTGTACGATTTTATTCGCCGCATGTGGATATAAACCTCAGGATTCCTATATTGGAATGAACGGGGAAAGTTTTATTGCCCTCAACAAAAATGCCGTTAAATCCGTTGCCAATGGCAAAAAAAATCAGTTTCTGTTTTATGGATTTACCGGAAACCAGAAAGCACATCTTAAAAATACGGTCTACATGAATTCCGGTGCGGCTGTTTCGGTTCTTGTGGAATTTGATGCAAAGGAAAAAAACAGGGAAGAAAGATATCCCTTTTCTTTTGGATTCATATATGACGAAGATCTTGAATCCATAAGAAAGCCTGACAGCCGCTTTCTTCTCCGCACATCGATTAATGGAAATTTTCTTGAGTGTCAGAAAAATAAATTCAGACTTTCCATTTCACTTTCTTCTTCCCAGGATATGCCGTGCGGTTTCTTTGTTTACGGAACAAAGCGTTTCAAAGTTCTTGAAGCATCGATAACGGATCCTAAAATAGGCTGGGATA
The DNA here is from genome assembly GCA_016293645.1 of Treponema sp. GTDB lineage: Bacteria > Spirochaetota > Spirochaetia > Treponematales > Treponemataceae > Treponema_D. Next base: position 1,143 of record JAEDDW010000126.1, read on the forward strand.
ACAGTACGGAAATTCCTCATTTTGCTTTTGGTGCCAACGGAGGAAATGTTGTCTGGAATTTTACGGAAGCGGATTTTTCTGATGCAGCAACGGTTTTTCCTCAAAAAAATTCCGTTAAAAAAATCATGCCGAAAATTCAGATCGGACTTGTGCCGGTTTCGGATAACGGGGAATGGAAAAAACAGCTTTGCACATCCTTTGATTTCAACGGCGAGAAAATCAGATTGCGTTTACAGAAAGAACAGGACTCGGCGATGATTCAGGCATCATCTCTTGCAAAACCCTACGGAAAAATCTCCGTGAAAGAACATCAGGAACTCGTTACTTCCATCATGCTCAGGGCAAACAGCAGCAGTCTTTCAGTTGAAAAATTCGGCAAGGTGCTTGCCCCTCTTGGAACTGACCTTGGACTCATAATGGATTGGCCTCAGGAAAACTGGAGGTGCAGGGATTATGAACTTTTTGAATGGGATCAGTTTCCAGGAGTTCTCTTTTTTGATTTTGCGGATTATAAAATACAGAATCAGTTTTTTACCCGTCTTGCATATTTTGTAGAAAAGGCCGGATATAGAGGTACTTTGGTAAGTGATGATTTTGTTGAGAACAAGCGTGGATACAATGCTCATGACTATAGGGCAGAGGATCTTGCTGCTTTTTTCACCCTTGCAGAAGTTGAGGAATTTCCTCTCAATGAGCGTGAAAATCTTTTGCGCGAGATTCTTGTTGCAAATAAAGTGATTGCCGCCAATAAAGACGGAACATACTCAGCCCTCAAAGGTGCCGTTGTATCCTTCAGCAGGGAATCGCCGCGTTATCTGCGCTATACTTTCCTTGCTCATGAAAGCTGGCATGGAATTTATTTCATCGATGAAGATTTCAGAAATGTGGTTGCAACCTGCTATTCAATGTTCGACTCAGAATCGATGGAATTCCTCAAGACATTCTGGGAAACACAGCCAGGCCTTGGATATGACCGCAGGGATGAGTATCTGATGCAGAATGAATTCATGGCATACATAATGCAGCAGAGTTATGCAAACATCCAGCCTTATTTCCTTCAGGTCGCAGGACGTGGCTCTGTAAATAGAATTCAGAAGGAAGGTGCCGCATATATCCGCAATACAAAGGCCCAGGCTTTTGTCGATGCAGGTGAAGTTCTGAATACCTATGCCTTTGATAAATGGGCGTTGGCCTGCGGAAGAGTTTCCCTGATTGAGCGCGACTAGAAAATCATATCGATGTTGAACTGCTTTTCGCTTTCAATGGTGCCAGGTGCTCCGTGTCCAGGGAAAATCAAGGTTCTGTCTGGAAGCTTAAATAGTTTGTCCTTGATTTTGCTGCATAGAAGTTTTTTTGAGTACTGGCTTGAAGTGCTGCCTGTTTCTCCCGGAATTATTGTGTCGCCTGTGAAAAGTACATCCCCGATTTTGTAGACCATGCTGTCAGGAGAATGCCCAGGAATGGAAAAAAATTCCACGTTGAGGTTTGCAATTCTTGTCATTCCGTCTCCATTCAGTATGGAAGAATTCATTCCGTAAGTTTCAGAGTCAGCGGCATAGACTGTAGGATTGTAGATTTTAGTCAATGTCCTTAAACCGTTGATGTGATGGGCATGATTGTGCGTGATGAGTACCGCAACCAGTTTGTATCCACCGTCTTCAATCTGTCTGATGATGTCGTTTGAGATCTGGCCTGGATCAACGATGATTGCTTCCATGACAGCAGGATCATCATTGACGATTACATAAGAGTTTGTGAATCCGTCAATACAGAGATGAAAATAAACTTTCATAGACTTTCTCCTTCGTCGATTGTTCCCAGGTCTCCGATGAGTCCGCCCTTGTTTCTGTCGATAAGAGCTTCCCTAGTATTTGAAAGCTTGAAGGAAACATTTTCTCTTGCTGAATCATAGAAAATCGTTTTCTTGAGGTTGCAGTCCTGCATGGAAGTATTCATGAGAATTGCCTTGATGAAACGGCTGTTGTAAAGGTCTGAATTGTCAAAGCTGCACTGGTATGCGGTAATTCCGTTGAAATTGTTATGGATAAGGTCACTGCCGGTAAGAACCATGTGGACGAATTTTGATCCTGCAAAGGAAGAAAACTGTATGTTGCTGTTTATGAAGTCGCAGTCCGTAAATGTCGCAAAATCCGTTGTACACATGCGAAGTCTCATTCCGTCTGCATGTACGTTATTGAATAGTACGTGCTGAAAATTGCACCCGTAGAATCTCTTGTTGGAAAGATCAAGGCCTTTCACTGTAATTCCGCAGGCTGTAAGTCCAACAATTTTATCGTGGGTTTCAACGTAGTTTCTGATGGAGTTCAGATACTCCTCTTTGTTTTCTGTATGGTCAAAACAGAAACCAGGTTCGTTTGAAATTATTTCACCGTCACGGATTATGGAAAGTGCTGCGTTCTTGCAGTCCGGGCACTGGCATGTATTGCTTATGAACATGATGGAATTTTATTTTATATATAATTTTTAGTCAAATAAAAAATTGATCTGTGACGATAAGGTAGATTTGTTTCGTTTGAGACTTAATATTTGTATGGAACAAAATTGAAATTTCCTTTGATTGTATATATCATGTTAATCATGAAAAATGTGATTGACTTTGCTTTTCTCGACAGCGGTACAGGCGGAATTCCCTACATGCTTTTGTTAAAGGAGAAATCTCCTGAAAGCCGATGCGTCTATCTTGGTGACACCGTTCATTTTCCTTATGGCGAAAAATCATTTGATGAGATTGTAAAGTGTTCTTCCCAGGCTATTGATCTTATTGTTCAGCGCTGGAATCCACGAGTTGTCATCATTGCCTGCAATACGATTTCTGTGACTGCACTTGAGGAACTCAGAAAGCTGCATCCGGATCTTCCGATTGTCGGAACTGTCCCAGCCATCAAGCTTGCCGCAAGAGTTTCCCTCAATAAGAAAATCGGTTTTCTTGCTACTAATGCTTCGGTCAATCATAAGTATTCTCAAAGACTCATTGAAGATTTTGCAAATGACTGTCAGGTTTTCAAAAGGGGAGACCCTGAGCTGATAGACTTTATCGAGCATAAATTGTTTACTGCATCAAAGGATGAAAAACTTGCGGCTGTCATGCCGGCTGTGGAATTCTTCAATGGCTGTGGTTGTGATACTATAATTCTTGGTTGTACACACTTTACCCACATGGCCAGGGAAGTAGAGGAAGCTTTTGCCTCAAAGAGCTGGAAAAAAGTTTTTGTTGTTGACAGCCGTGATGGTGTTTCAAATCATGCTTTGGATGTGATAAAGACTGCTCCTGAAAAATCTGAATGTAAAATGCTTCCAGATGACATGACATTCTTTGTTACAAGTCTTGACTGTGAAGATGAAAAAAGGGAATACGAAACTCTGTGCAACAAATTTCATATTCCCTTTGG
>JAEDDW010000127.1 GCA_016293645.1 Treponema sp.
AGCCCTAAGTTGTATTTTTTTTAGAATTAGTATTGACAACTTGGGGCCTTATATGCGTTAGGTTTCTTCTATATATCCTGAATCATCTTAAGAACTTTCTTTGGGCAAGATGTAACGCAGGTTCCGCAAGAATCGCACTTTGTGTAGTCAACCTTTGGAATTCCGCTTGAAACATCGATAGCACCCTGAGGACACTTCTTTGCACAGATTCCGCACTTGAAGCATCCAACCGAACAGTCCTTTGTAATCTGAGGCTTGTTGTCGTTGTGGCATGAACACAAGGCAACCGGGCCCTTTACGGAAATATCCTGGAGGGTAAAGAGGTGCTTTGGACATGCCTTTACGCATTTTCCGCAGCCGACGCACTTTTCCTTGTTCACCTTTGGAAGACCGTCGTCGCCCATTGTGATTGCTCCGAAAGGACAGGCTGCTTCACAGTCACCGTATCCGATACAACCAAAAGCACACGATTTTGTACCGTTAACGGCAAGGTTTGCTGCCTTGCAGGTTTTTACTCCGTTGTAGATTCCCTTGTCCTTTGCACATTCCTTTGATCCCTGGCAGAGGAGGAGGGCGGCTTTCTTTACTGCAGTTCCGCCTTCAACACCCATGATTTTTGAAATTGCAGCAGCACAGGATGCACCACCTGCAACGCATCCAGTTACTGGAGCTTCTCTGCGTGCAACTGCCGCTGCAAAGGCATCGCATCCGGCATATCCACAGCCACCGCAGTTTCCGCCTGAAAGCACTTCGCGGATTGCGGCAACCTTAGGGTCTACTTCAACTGCAAATATTTTCTTGAAAAGCCCAAGGAGCATTCCCAAAAGGAAGCCGATGACAAGGGCAATAATAATTGTATAGATAACTGTATTCATTATAACAACCCCTTGAATCCCATGAATGCGAGGGAAAGCAAACCTGCTGCCACATAGAGAATTGGTGTTCCCTGGAATGCTGCAGGAATGTTTGCAATCTTCATTCTGTTTCTGACACCGCTCATGATAACCATTGAAAGAAGGAATCCGGCGGCGGCACCCAAAGCGTAAACGATGCTCTGGATGTAGTTGAAGTCCTTTCCGATGCAGTTGATCGTTACACCGAGAACCGCACAGTTTGTTGTGATCAATGCAAGGTAAACGCCCATGCTTGAATAGAGCCCTGGAGCCGATTTCTTAAGGTAGAATTCTACAAGCTGAACCAAAGATGCGATTACAAGAATGAAGAAAAGTGTCTGAAGAAACTGGAGCCCAAGAGGAACCATTACAAACTGGTAAAGTGGCCAGGTAACTGCTGTTGCAAGAAGAATAACGAAGCTTGTTGCAAGACCCATGCCTGCAGCCTTTCCTGTTTCGGAAGTCATACCGATGAAAGGGCAGATGGCAAGGTACTGGATGAATACAACATTGTCTACGATTGCTGACTTGATGAAAAGCTTGAGAAGTTCCATTAGTTTGCCTCCTTTGATCCCTGAGCCTGTCGATGGGTGTTCTTGAAGAACTGAACCAGAGCACCGAGGAAACCGAATACCATGAATCCGCCCGGGGCAGAGTTAAGGATTCCGATTCTGTAAGCTTCTGGAATTACTTCAATCTTAAGGGCTGTACCTGCAAGCAATGTTCCGCCGCCAAGGAATTCCCTGGCAAAGGAAATGAGGAACATTACCATTGTATATCCGATTCCCATTCCGAGGGCATCAAGGATTGCGTTGCCGGTGTTGTTCTTTGAGGCGAAGGCTTCTACGCGTCCCATGATGATGCAGTTTACGACGATGAGCGGAAGGAAAACTCCCAGGGCGTCGTAAAGGGATTCAACATAGGCCTGAAGAACCAGCTGAACGATTGTCGTAAAGGCTGCGATGATGATGATGAAGATTGGAAGGCGGATTGCAGAAGGAATGCCCTTTCTGAAAATCGAGATGACGATTTCGCTCATGAGAAGAACGAAGGTCATGCTCATGCCCATTCCAAGTCCGTTGAAAATGCTTGTTGTAACACCCAGTGAAGAACAAAGCCCGATGTTCAAAACAAGAAGTGGATTTTCCCTAAGGAAGCCGTTTGTAAAAATAGAAAGCTGCTTGTTCATTTTGCGCCTCCTTCAAAATACTTGAACATTGATTTTGTTCCTTCTTCGATCAAAGCGGCTGCCCCGACAGAAGTGATTGTTGCACCTGAAATTGCATCGAAGGTTGAACCTGCCTTGAATCCATCCCTTGCATTCTTGCCTTCAAACTGTCCGTAGAAAGTCTTTCCGTTTGGAAGCTTGAATGTAGGGTCGTTTGCCTTGAGACCGAATCCAGGTGAATCTGAAAGTTCAAGGAACTGAACGCCTGTAATAGTTCCGTCTGTCTTCATGCCGACCATAACGGTACCGCGGTCATATGTGGGGCCGTTGATCTGAGCAACTGCGCCTATTGTTGTTCCGTCTTTCTTTGCTGAATAGACGCTCAAAATCTTGATTGAAGAACTTGCGCTCTGTGCAAAGTTTTCAACAGGTTCAAAACTGTCTGCGTCTGCCATTACAACTTTCATGGCTTCGTTTGCCTTTGCAATTTTATTTGCGGCGATCTTTACAGAAGTTACACTGTTTACCAGTGCAAGAACCGTACAGCTGGCAGCTGCAAAAACTGCAAGAACAAGGCCGAGCCTGATCATTTCAAGTGAAGAATTTTTATTGCTCATTTAGATTCCTCCTTGCGTTCAACTGCATTTGAAACATCGAATTCCTGAACGCGATCAGGGCTTGCAGGTCGCCTGTTTCCCTTCTTTCCGTAACCGTACATTCTACGTGTAAGGTTGTTGAGGAATGGAGTGAAGCAGTTCATGATGAGGATGCTGAACATTACGCCTTCAGGATATCCGCCGAGTTTTCTGATGAGGAATGTGATGAGACCACAGCCAAATCCGAATACAAGTCTTCCGTAGCCTGTAAGAGGTGCCGTTGCATAGTCTGTAACCATGAATGTTGCTCCGAACAGAAGTCCGCCTGTCAAAAGTGCAAGGAGGACATCTCCGCCTGAAAGAAGAGTGCAGAGGGCTGTCGTTGCAACCATGGCAACCGGAGCGCGCCAGTCGATGATGTGTGTAGAGAAAAGGAAAAGGAAAGAAATGAGAATGAGGAGAATTGAAGTTTCTCCGATACATCCAGCTCTGTTTCCAAGGAAGTACTGCATGTAAAGGTCTGGTGTTGCTGTAACTGCGCCGTTTTTAATCTGGCTCAGTATTGTAGCACCTGATACTGCATCGATTTCAGGATTGAACCAGCAGGCACCCATTGCAGCAGGAAAGCTGATGAACATGAATGCGCGTCCTGTAAGGGCCGGGTTGAATACGTTTGATCCGATTCCGCCGAAAAGTCCCTTTGCCACAACCATTGCCACAAGTGCTCCAAGAACAACCATCCATACCGGAGTTGTAGACGGAATTACAAGGGCCAGCAGAATTCCCGAAACAACAGCTGAAAGATTGCTGATGCGGATCTTCTGCTTTGTGATTTTCTGGTAGAGCCCTTCAAAGGCAACGCAGGAAGCGACTGACACAAGGATGCGTACAAGGGCAGCTGCTCCAAAGAACATTACACCTGCAATGCATTCAGGAAGCATTGAGATGATGACCATAAGCATTACTTTCTGTGTTGAAAGTCCTTCTGTAAAGTGAGGGCTTGAAGAAAGATGGATTTTGTTTTCGCTCATTTTGCACCTCCCTTTGCGGCAGCTTTCGCAGTTTCTGCCTTTGCGCGTTCTGCAGCCATCTGCTCGCGGACAATTGCCTTGCCCATTCTGATTCTCTGAACCAGGCGAACCTTTGCAGGACATACGTATGTACAGCAACCGCATTCAATGCAGTCCATGAGGCCGTAGCGCTTTGCCTTTGCCACATTGTCTGCCTTAAGCTCGCGTACCATAAGGGCCGGGCTTAGTCTCATTGCACATGTGCTGATGCATGCACCGCAGCTGATACATGGATCTTCATCCACAAGGTAAGTTTCCTTTGCAGTAAGGAAGGTGATTCCGCTTGTACCCTTTGCTACAGGGAAGTCTGCAGAAGGCATTGCGAATCCCATCATAGGACCGCCGGAAATGATTTTTGCAGTTTCGCCTTCTTTAAGAGTGAACTGAGCGTCTTCTCCCATAAGGTCAGAAACCAGTGTACCTACAGGAACCTTAAGGTTGCATGGCTTTGCAACTGCACCGCCGGAAATTGTTAGGGCTCTTTCAATGAGAGGCATTCCAAGACGGAAGGCATCGCTGATTGCGCATACAGTTCCAACATTGCTGATGATGCAGCCTGCGTCTGCCGGAAGTTTTCCTGAAGGAATTTCAACGCCCAGACAGGCGTTTACGATGAACTTTTCTGATCCCTGAGGGAATTTTGTCTTAACAAGCATTACCTTCATGTCATCGCCGTAACCTTTTTCGTTGATGACCTTGTCCAGCATTGGCTTGATGTATTCCTTGTTGTCTTCGAGGGCAATGATTCCGTAAGCTCCAACTGTGTTGAGGATGATGGCAAGACCATCAATGAGCTTTTCAGGTGTTTCCTGCAT
>JAEDDW010000128.1 GCA_016293645.1 Treponema sp.
TTAGTTATCGTTCTTGATAGCGTTTGCGGCTGTACGGCCAGAAACAAAGATCTCTACGATTGCGTTGCCACCAAGACGGTTTCCGCCGTGGATTCCACCTGTAACTTCACCGGCAGCATAGAGACCAGGAATCACGGTGCCCTTCTTGTCCAGAACGCGGCGGTCAATGTCTACTGCAAGACCACCCATTGTTAACCAATCAATGAATTCATTGCCTTTACGAATTCAGCAGGATCATTGATCTCCTTTCCGCTTACAAGGAGTGACTGGTCAAGAAGAACTTCCGCAATATTCTTTACAAGTTCCTCTGAAACATCACCTTCAAGCTTCTTCACGATGGCGTGGTCTGCATTTACCTCAAGGATAGGTTTTACCATGCTTTCTCCGCCCTGACCCATGGCGCGCATCATGCGTTCCATCTGGACTGAAGGATCGTTCTCATCGATTACGACACAGGCAGGACTGTCTGAAAGTCTCTTTGAAACCACAACATCCTTTACGCGGCCTTCAAGAGCCTTCTTGATCTTTTCCTGGACTGGCTTGAAGGCTTCTTCCTTTTTCTTTGCTTCTTCCTTGTCCATGCCAAGTTCTTCGTCGCTGCCGGAACGGTTGACGTCCTTAAGTTCGTAGTCCTTATATTTTCCGTAGGTTGGAATGACGATGTCATCAATGTCGTCTGCCATGATGAGGACTTCAAATCCTTTCTTTTTGTATGCTTCAAGGAGAGGTGAAGCACGGAGGTTCTTTTCGTCTGTACCAGTGATGTAGTAGATTGCCTTCTGGTCTGCCTTCATGCGTCCAACATAGTCGGCAAATGAAGTCCATTTTCCGTCTCCGTTGCCTTCGTCAGCAGTAGACTTGAAACGGATGATTTCTGCGATTTCATCACGGTTGCCAAAGTCGGAATAAAGGCCTTCTTTCATAGGACGGTTGTAGTTCTTCACAAAGTCCTGGTACTGCTCAAGCTTTGCCTTTTCCTCATCGCTGCGGTCTGCTTCCGCCTTTGCAAGAACATCCTTTGCGGCATCTGCAAGCTTCTTGAATTCGCCAAGGAGTTTCTTTACGGACTGGTTCTTGATGTTTTCAAGGATGCGGTTCTGCTGGAGGATTTCACGGCTTACGTTCAATGGAAGGTCTTCAGAATCGATTACACCGCGTACAAAACGGAGGTATGATGGCAAAAGTTCACGGTCGTCATCAGTGATGAAAACACGCTTTACGTAAAGCTTTACGCCGCTCTTGTAGTCAGCCTGGTACATGTCAAAAGGTGCTGTCTTTGGAACATAGAAAAGGGTTGTGTATTCCTGTGTACCTTCAGCATGGGTGTGAACGTACATCAAAGGATCGCTTCCGTCATGGGAAATTGACTTGTAGAATTCGTTGTAGTCTTCCTTCTTGAGTTCAGACTTTGACTTCTTCCAGAGTGCATTGGCGCTGTTTACCTGATCAACCTTGTTCTCGCTGCCTTCTGCCTTTCCGTCCTTGTCATACTTTGTCTGCGTGTAGTGGAGATAGATAGGGAAAGCGATGTGGTTTGAGTACTTCTTGATGAGTTCCTCAACCTTCCAGCGTGATGCGTAATCCTTTGAGTCGTCGTTGAGATGGATCTCAATGGCGGAACCGACAGTCTCTGCCTTGTCAAAACCGTATGTGCAGTAGGCCTCGTTCTTGAAGTCGATTTCTTCAACTTCGTAGGAATTTGTTCCGTCGCTTGACCAGTGCCATACCTTTCCGTCGCCGCCAGCCTTGCGTGTATAGACATCGATGTGCTTTGCTGCCATGAAAGCAGAGTAGAAGCCGACACCAAACTGTCCGATCAGATCATTGCTTGATGATCCGCTTTCAGAAAGGTGGTCGATGAAAGCCTTTGTGCCGGAACGTGCGATTGTACCAAGATTGTTGTTCAGGTCATCTTCATCCATACCGATACCGCAGTCCTGGATCGTAAGGATGTTCTTGTCCTCGTTGAATGTGATGTCGATTCTTGGGCTGAATGTAAGGCTCTTGTATTTGTCATCAGAAACTGTAAGGTACTTGAGCTTGTCCAGAGCATCCGATGCGTTTGAAACGATTTCACGAAGGAAAATGTCCTTGTTTGAATACATGCTGTGGATGATAAGTTTCAATAGCTGGTTTACTTCTGTCTGAAATTCATGTTTTGCCATTTATATACTCCTATGTGTTTATGTGCATTTATCGTCAAGTTTGCGTTAAGCCGAACTTTGACATGCAATTAATATAAAAAAAAACGGAAAAAAAGACAAATTCTCCAGGGAAAAATAAGAATTCAGAAGTTGATCCAGGCCGGTTTTGGGAGTTCCGTCTTGAAGAATTTCAATTTACATCTGCTATAAATACTTATATAATAGAAAATATGGCAACAACTTCAAATATTCTTACTCTTTTGAAATATAATTGTACAAAGCAGAAGACTCACATGCTGGAGTATGCTCAGTTTGCGGATTATATCCATCGTTATGCTCAGCACCATATGGAAGAAAATCCGGATCTGGTTGCATATTGCAGTGCGGATTACAGAATGGTTCTGGAATCAGAAATCAATTCTCTTGTTGCTGAAAAACAGGTAGCCATCGGTACGATCCGCAATAAAGACTATCTTTTTGTGACTCCATATTTCATTGACAAATACAATGCGATCTACAACCAGATTGAGACAAACATTTCGGTTCCTCTTCCAAATGTAAATGAACTTCCTAAAAATGTTCCACACGATATTCTTACAAAAGTTGAACCGGATGAAATCATCTACAGCCGTCTTCAGAATGAAACTCTTGATGATAAGAAACTTTACTGTGTTGTTTTTGGAAAGAATTTTCCATCACTTCTTTATCCATCAAGCTATCCGGTAGACGGCCTTGTAAAGCTATGTCTGAGAAAAATCCAGGAACTTCTTCATAAAGGAGAATCCCACGATTATTTTCTGAAGAAGCTTACCATTTCGAATCCTGGCAAAGAACTTTCCATCAAGAATTTCTTTACCCAGTTTGTCACAAATCCTCAGAGTGCCCTTGATGTTCTCAAGACTTCAGGTGATACCTTTTATTACTGGAGCCAGATGTGCTACTTCCTCAAGCAGGATTATACCAAGCTCAAGGACTTTACTCCGGAAGATATTTCCGTTCTCCAGTCTGTTGCCGTCATTGAAGTTGCTACATCTTTCTACAAGACAAAAGCCCAGGAACGTCTTCAGATGGAAGCAGCCCTGGAGCAGCTTGATGTTCTCATGAAGAATCCTCCTTACTATTACAATATGGCTGACATCACGAAGATGAAGGATAAAAACGGAATTCCTCTTCTTGGTCAGTACACAGAAGATCATCTTAAGGAACATCTGCGTACTAAAACTACGGATGCTCCAAACAATCAGATGCCGGAACTTTTGATTTTCAAGGTAGGGGATTCAGGCTACTACATCTACAAGGATAAAGTCATTCCGCTGATCCTGAGGCTTGCAAACGACATCCGCATAATAGTGCGTGAGGCCCTCATAAAGAGCTGGTATCATTCTCTCGTTGAATATGAAATTCTTCCTGAAATGAAGGAAAACGCTTCCTTTGAAATCTGTCTTGAACGTGAGATCAATGCAGTTGAACCGATTCTCTATTCACTTTTGAATTCATCGTTTCTTGCTGTAGTCGCAATGGAAGATCAGACTCCGGGGCACATCGCTCTTTTCAAGGATGGTGAGAGAATTCCTTACAGCGAGATCCTCATGATCAGCCGTCAGGAGATTCTTGCCGATGCAAAGCTCAAGCTTCCGTTCTGGTATTCAATGCCGATCATCAATTTCATCCTCAAGCTGATTTTCAGAAAGCCAAAGAACAAGAGGAAAAGGAAAAACAGAAATGAATCTGTTGCAATGGCAGCCCAGGAAGAAATAAAGGCAAAGGAAAAGGAAGAATTCCGCAAGCGTGATGAAGATGACAGTGTTGATCCTTTGAAGGCACGCAGAAGAGATCTTCGCAAGGCCGCTGTTGATATTGAAAGCCACTTTGTTCCGGAGAACAGTACCCTTGACCGTGAGCTTAAAAGCTACATGCACGAATGGAATGACCGCATCGGCAAGGAAAACTATGAGAACCTTGGTGAGGATGTCAATTCCCTCATCCGTGACTATTTCCGCAAGGTTTTGAGAACCCTCAAGGCAGATACTTTCAACGCTGACAGAGTTACCCATCTTGCAGAATCACTGGTAGACACTCCAAGCATGATGAAGATCAAAAACCATCCTGCCTTGAAGCGATATGTGGAATTGTACATACTCAAGATAGTGAAGAATCTACCATCCAACTGAGTGTGTCTGTGTAATGACGGAGCAAGCGTTCGTTGTAATGACGGCTCATGTTCAGCAACAATTCTCTTCAAGGGAGTCCATATACAACTCCTTTGAGTGAAAAGAAAAACTATAAGAAATGAAAATGGACGGAGCAAGCGTTCGTTGTAATGACGGCTCATGTTCAGCAACAATTCTCTTCA
>JAEDDW010000031.1 GCA_016293645.1 Treponema sp.
CACACATTCATGTGCGAACTTGATGATGCTGGCGGAGTTCAGGCTGTTCTTGCAGAACTTGCAAAGAAGAACCTGATCAATACAAACCTCATCACTGCAACAGGAAAGACAATCGCAGAAAATATTGCCGGCGTAAAGAACCGCAATCCTGAAATCCTCCGTCCTATTGAAAATCCATTCAGCGACAACGGTGGTATCGCAATCCTCTTTGGTAATCTTGCTCCAAACGGAACAGTTGTAAAGCGCTCTGCCTGTGCAAAGGAACTTATGCTCCACACAGGTCCTGCCCGCGTATTCAACGATGAATCAGAAGCAATGGAAGCCGTTCAGAAGTCTCAGATCAAGGCCGGCGATGTTGTGGTAATCCGCTACGAAGGTCCAAAGGGTGGTCCTGGCATGCGCGAAATGCTTGCTGTAACTGCCGCTCTTGCAGGTCAGGGTCTTGATAAGGAAGTTGCCCTCATTACAGACGGCCGTTTCTCAGGTGCAACCCGCGGAGCTTCCCTTGGCCACTGTTCACCGGAAGCTGCAGTCGGCGGCCCTATTGCCCTCGTAGAAGAAGGCGACATGATTACCCTGGACATCAACAACTACAAGATCCACCTTGATGTTAGCGATGAAGAACTTGCTGCAAGAAAAGCAAAGTGGGTATGCCCGGAACCAAAAGTAAAGACCGGCTACCTCGCCCGCTACGCAAAATTGGTAAGCTCAGCAGACAAAGGGGCTATACTCCAGTAGGTGGTTTGCGAGTTTTGCTGTTTTTTGCGTAAGCAAAAATGGGAGCCTCTTGCGACCAAAGCAAAACTCGGTAAGCAGGCGTTAGCCTGCGACCAGATAAGGGTGCAATTTTACAGTAAAAAAAGAGTAATCGCAGGCTTCGACTCCGCTCAGCCATCCTGTAGGATTCCTGAGCGGAGTCGAAGGATCTTGCTTATTTTACTTTTGGATTTATGAATTTTCTATTTTTTATAAACAGCATTCTTTTAGGTGTAGGCCTTGCAATGGATGCCTTCAGTGTGTCCATTGCCAACGGACTCAACGAATCCGGCATGTCAAAAAGCAAAATGTGTGGCGTTGCCGGAACCTACGCTTTCTTTCAGTTTGCCATGCCGATGGCAGGATGGATTTGCGTTCACACCATTGTTGAATATTTTACTTCATTCCAGAAATTCATTCCGTGGATTGCTCTTGTGCTTCTGGTCTATATCGGCGGAAAAATGATCTATGAAAACATCAGGGGAGACGAGGGCGATGGCAGTGGTTCCGCCTGTAGTATCCTTGGTTTTGGAACACTTGTGATCCAGGGAATTGCTACGAGCATAGATGCGCTTTCCGTTGGTTTCACCATTGCTGAATATAGTCTTGGATTTGCTCTTACAGCCGGAATCATCATTGCCGTCGTGACTTTCGCCATTTCTTTTTCGGGGCTTGTCGTCGGGAAAAAAGCAGGTGGAAGATTTACCGACAAAGCTGAGATTCTAGGCGGAATAATTCTTATCGGCATTGGATTCGAGATTTTCATCAAAGGCTTGTTTTTCTGATTTTTTGCATTAAATTTTTTCTTGAGAGGTAAGACTTTTTTACAGGAGGAAATCAGATGAAGAAAATCCTTATGGCGGCATTTGTTGCTCTTGGCATGGTTTTTGCGGCAGTGGCTCAGGAAGCAGACCTTACGGATGTTTCAAAGACAATCAAGTTCCCTGAAGATTTCAACTTGGGAAAATGGTATGACTCAAAATGGGATGCATACTGGGAACTTGAGAGCAACAACATCAGTCTCTACAAGGGAGATGCAAAGATTGTTTCTTTTGCTGGAAAAATCAAGAACTGGAATATGACGGTAAGTACAAGAGGTCTTGAAATCACTTTTGATTGTGATGCCACAAGCAGATCCTACAAATTGACAAAGCCTCTTGCAGTCAGCTCCGATCTTGATCTTGAAGTAGAACGCCATGATGTTCCGTCAACGGACGCCAATAAAAAATGGAAGACTACAATCCTTCGCCAGCAGTAATGACTGACTGAATGCGGCCAGAGCCCTTTCCTTTCATGGAAGGGGCTTTTTTTATGTCCCTGGCATTCTTTTGCCTGCCTGTGAAGTCCAGAATCTGACACTGCCTGTGGATATCGGGACTCCACGTTTTGCCAGCACTGAATTGAACAAAAATGTTTTGCCGTGTATACTTTTGGTTCTGTAATATCATTAAAGAAATTTCAGCAGAGGTTAAAATCATATGAAGTTGAACGGTTCACAGATCATTATTGAAAGTCTTATCGAGCAGGGAGTTGATACAGTTTTCGGTTATCCGGGAGGATGTATCCTCAATGTTTATGATGAACTTTACAAGAACTCAAACAGAATTACACATATTCTTACAGCACACGAACAGGCTGCAGCACACGCAGCTGACGGTTATGCTCGTTCAACAGGAAAGGTCGGTGTCTGCATGGCAACATCTGGCCCAGGAGCAACAAACCTTGTAACAGGTATTGCTACAGCATATATGGACTCAATACCTATCGTTGCAATTACATGTAATGTTCCTTCAAACATCCTCGGAAAAGATTCTTTCCAGGAAATTGACATCAAGGGTGTTACTATCCCAATTACAAAGCACAATTTCCTTGTCCGCAAGGCAGAAGATCTGGCACCAACAATCCGTCAGGCATTCCTTATTGCAAAAAGTGGTCGTCCAGGTCCAGTCCTCATTGACATCCTTAAAGACGCGACAGCCCTCAATGTTCAGTATGAATTCACACCGCTCAAGAAATCTGACAACGAAAAGAAATTGATTGCTTCCCTCGATAAGAATCTTGGACGCACTCTTGTTGCAAACAAGCCAAGCGATGCAGAAATCAAGGAAGCTGCAGAACTCATCAACAACTGCAAAAAGCCAATCATTTACGCAGGCGGCGGTATCGGCATGTCAGGAGCAGAAAAGGAACTTCTTGAACTTGCCGAAAAGAATTCCATCCCTGTAAGCGAAAGCCTTATGGCCCGTGCTTCATTCCCTGCAACACACCCTCTCTGTACCTGGATGGTCGGTATGCACGGAACAAAGGCAAGCAACATGGCAATCACAGAAGGTGACCTTATCATTGCCCTCGGTGCAAGATTCAGTGACCGCGTTATCGGTGATCCGTCAAAGTTCGGCCTTAACGCAAAGGTTCTCCAGATAGACATTGACCCTGCAGAAGTCAACAAAAATATTCCGGCCTTCAAGTCTGTTGTCGGCGACATCAAGTACATCCTTTCTAAACTCATTCCACTCGTTAAGGAAAACAAGCGCAAGGAATGGATCAGCCAGATTGCAGCATGGAAGAAAGAATATCCTTCAATCTATGACAAGAATCCAAAGAACTCTGTAAATCCAAAGCACATCTGCGAAATCATCAACAAGGTGGCTGGCGAAAATACAATCATTACAACAGAAGTTGGTCAGCATCAGATGTGGACTGCACAGTTCTATCCATTTACAAAGCCAAGGACATTCCTTACATCAGGTGGGCTTGGAACAATGGGTTACGGTACTGGTGCTGCAATGGGTGCTCAGATCGGAAATCCTAAGAAGCGTGTAGTTCACATTGCAGGTGACGGTTCTTTCCGCATGAACTGCAACGAACTTGCAACAATCGCTCACTACAATCTTCCTCTTGTAATCGTTATCTTCAACAACCATGCCCTCGGAAATGTACGCATGTGGCAGCGCCTCTTCTACGGAAAGAGATTCAGCCAGACAACTTTGGATTTTGGTCCAGACTGGTGCAAGCTTGCCGATGCATACGGAATCAAGGGATACAAGGCTGACAATGCAAAGGATTTTGAAAAGGTTTTTGAAAAGGCATTCAAGGCTAAGGCTCCTGCAATCATCGATGTAGAAGTTGATATCGATGAAATGATTCTTCCAATGGTACCTGGCGGAAAACCTATCTATGACATGATCATGTCCTTGAGCGAAGAGGTAATGAGCTGATGAGAAAAGAACTCCGGGGAGAGGAGCGTTATACTGAAATAGGTCGCGTTGAATGTGAGCAGATCAGTGCTCTGCCCGGAGTATTGGATGACATCAGCATATCTGGATGTAGGATTCATTTTCCTTTGCCTGCGGATGTGGACAAGGAGAAAGAATATACAGTTTTCATTCAGCTGTCGCGCCAGGATTTTCCAGACAGACTGCAGCTTCTTTGCCAGCCGCAATGGTTTGTCGTTAATGAAAAAGAAAGCCAGGTGGAGATAGGCCTTGCATTTCTTCGTTCTCCGGATTCTCCAGAGCTTGCAAGATTAATTGAGTCATTGAAACAGAAAGAAAATTCTGACGACATTACAAGTCTTATCATTGAAGACGACACGGATTTCATTTCATGAGTTCTACTATCGAAAAAATCCCAGGAATTGCATTCCTCCCGTTCATCGACATGAAGGAGCTTCTTCTGAGTGAACTTAAAAACCGTTTTGGTTATGACTGTTCCGATGCGGTGCATTATGGTGACCTTGTATATTTTCCAAATTATAAAAAAGAAACAGGAATTCCTTACTGGGCACGTTGCGCAATGCTGGATCCATTTATCGTTCATTTTGATTCCATAGGTGATGGGGCAGGTGAACTGAAAAAAATCCAGCGTTCATGGGCTCCATACAGTTTTACAAGTTTCCGTCGTGCTGCGTTGATCCAGGAAAAACTTCCGTATGTAAATCTGAAGGCAAAAACTTTTCCTGCAAAAATTCCATCGGGAGAGACAGGGCTTTATACATTGATTGATGACCATACAATGGTTGCCTCTGCCGCAACGAATACGACTGTTCCTGCAGGACGCATTGAATTCATCGAAGATCATGAGAATCCTCCAAGCCGTGCATACCTTAAAATTCAGGAAAGCCTCAGTCTTGCATCTTATTATTTTGATGTTGAAATTCCTGGAAAGGGCAGCCGTTGTTTTGAAGCCGGAGCCTGTCCTGGAGGATGGACCTGGGTTCTTGTGGAACAGGGATCTGAAGTTTTTGCCGTTGACCGTGCTGAACTTGCTCCTTCCCTCATGAAAAATGATCTTGTTACTTTTCTTGCCCACGATGCCTTTACATTGAAGCCGGAAGACCTGGGTGAATTTGACTGGGTCATCAGTGATGTCATCTGCTATCCTGAGCGTCTTCTTGAATGGATCAAGATGTGGCTTTCAAGTGGAAAAACAAAAAAAATGATCTGTACCATCAAGATGCAGGGTGAAATAAACTGGCCCTTGATTGCAGAATTTGAGGCAATCCCAAACAGCAAGATCGTTCATCTCAACTACAACAAGCACGAACTTACATTCATGCATGTTGAGTAGTTTCCCATTCTCTCTGATTTGAAGTTGGCTTCTGTTCTGCAAATACAAGGTGTGTGAAAAAACTGCGGAACAGAGGTTCGTGACAAAATGCGACTTGAAACTGAAAGTTTCACCGAAGCAGGTTTGACACGGTTCTCTGTGGGAGCAGCTTTTTCACATATACAATCTATTGTTCGTCTATAGAATCCAGACGATATGGTGTTGCCTGGTAAACGTAATAGTTGAGCCAGTTGCTGTAGAACAGGTGGGCTGTGCTTCTCCATTTTGAGACGATCTGCTTTGCCGGATCATCATCAGTAAAGTAGTTTACCGGAATATGAGGGTTGATTCCCTTGTCCATATCCCGTTTGTATTCATTGGCAAGAGTTTCAGGATCGTATTCAAGATGTCCTGTCATGAAGATGCTTCTGTTGTCTTTTGACTTTGCAAGAGTAAGGCCTGTTTCCTTTGAGAAGGCAAGAAGCTCAAGCCTGTCATCTGCAAGGACGTCTTCCGTCTTGATGTAGGTGTATCTTGATGTAGGTACCGGGAACCAGTCGTCAAAACCTCTCATCAAAGGTTCCTTTGAATTCAATAGCTTTGAATAGAAAATCCCCGAAAATTTAGTCTCGACAACATGCTTGTCGATTCCGTGCAGGTGGTAAAGTCCTGCCATGGCACCCCAGCAGATGTAAAGTGTGCAGAATACATTTTCCTTTGCATAATCCATGATCCTGCAAAGATCATTCCAGTAATCAACTTCTTCGAAAGGAATCTGTTCAACAGGAGCCCCTGTAACTATCATTCCGTCGAATTTTGTTTTGAAAAGATCTTCACTGCTGATGTAGAATTTATCAAGATGGCTCTGGTCAGTATTTTTTGAGACGTGGCCTTCCATGTGGACAAGTGAAATGTCGATCTGCAAAGGTGTGTTTGAAAGGAGACGAAGCAGTTGTGTCTCCGTAACTTCCTTTGTCGGCATAAGGTTTACGATAGCGATTTTTAGAGGTCTGATATCCTGTGATGCTGCACGTTCCTGAGTCATGACGAAAATGTTTTCATTTTCAAGCGTTGAGCGTGCCGGTAAGTCTGAATCAATCTTAATTGGCATAGTGGTATTGTAGCAAAATCGATGGTAATTTGCTACAATCTGATTTATGGAAATACGTCTGGACAAAAAAGCGGCAGTAAAAAAAATAAAATCCCTTGTATTGAGCTCAAAAGGGGACATTGAGCCTTTCAGAGTAAAACTTGAAAAGAATTTCAAGACAGATTTTTTGCCCAACAGAGTTGAAAGAACTGAAAAAAGTTATTTCGGTGTAAAATGCGACATACTTTCTCCTGAAGTTTTTGCCTCCAATCGAGTTGTGATTTACATTCACGGCGGATCTTTTGTCGGTGGGTCCCGTGAGAGCTGGAGAGGCTTCTGTTCAAATTTTGCACATGCCGTTTCTTCACGTGTTGTAGTTCCTGAGTTCCGTCTTGCTCCTTCATATCAGTTTCCGGCTTCACTGGAAGATATAGAATGCGTCATCAGAGGTATAATCGCGGAAGGAAATGCAGCTGTCATGATGGATGAATCTGCTGCGGCTCCTGACATCATTCTTGCAGCAGATGGCAGCGGTGCATCCCTTGCATTTGCATCGCTTTTTAAGATGGATGAGGAAAAAAGAAAGAGTATCTCAAAACTTGTTCTTTTCTCTCCATGGCTCGATCTTTCTTTTGATAGTCCTATTTTTACAGATAAGAAGTCCAGGGATAAGATAATAACTGCAAAGGACATCCGTTATGCCGCCGAGCAGTATACATATACATCCAATGTCTCAAATATTCTCGTTTCTCCTTTGAAGGCTTCCGAAAAAGATTTCTTCAATTTTCCAGAGGTCTACATTCAGTCCGGTGAAAATGAGCTTCTTCTTTCCCAGGCGGAACACATGAACGATCTTCTTACATGCTATGGAATCGACTGTACCCTGGATGTTGCACCGGGTATGTTCTATCTTTATCAGATGGCCGGAGACAGTCTGCTTGAATCAAGTTTTGCTGTTGAACGTGCTGGAAAATATGTGAACAAGCGGGCCGATCTTACTGACAAGGAACTTCTTGAAAGAGAAAGGCTCATAAAAGAAAACAACATCACGAGGGAGTAATATGGAACTTTTGTCTCCTGCTGGAAATATTGAAAAATTAAAGTACTGCTATACATACGGAGCGGATGCCGCCTACATCGGACTTAAGAATTTTTCGCTGCGTGTAAAAGCAGACAACTTTTATGAGGATGAATACAAAAAAGTTGTTGAACTTAAAAATAATTTCCCTGGCCGCCGTCTGCACTGTGCCCTTAACATTGCCTTTCACAATGACGAAATTGACCGTCTTGTAAAAAATATTCCATATTTCAAGGAATATCCTATTGATGCCTTTATTGTCCAGGATCTTGGAATTGTTCCGATTCTGCAGAAAGAGTTTCCTGATGCCGAACTTCATCTTTCGACTCAGGCAAGCTGCATGAACCGTGAAGCTGTAAAAGTCTACAAGTCCCTGGGGTTCAAACGCGTTGTCATGGGGCGAGAAGCTTCATTGCAGGAAATTGCAGAAATCAAAGACGCTGTTCCTGACATGGAAATCGAATGCTTTGTTCACGGTGCCATGTGCATTGCTTATGCCGGACGCTGTCTTATGAGTGCATACCTTAACGGACGAAGTGCACAGGAAGGCTTCTGCAGCCATACATGCCGCTGGGATTATGACGTCCTTGCCAAGATTGACGGGGATTGTGATGCAAAGAAAATTGCAGAAAGCGGAAGTCTCGTCCTACGTGAACACAAAAGAAGCGATGAATATTTTCCGGTTTATGAAGGTGAAAATTTCACGGCGGTACTTTCTTCAAAAGATCTCTGCATGATCGATCATCTTGCTGAACTGAAGAAAGCCGGCGTAGACAGCCTTAAGATTGAAGGCCGCATGAAGAGCGTTTACTACGTTGCCATGATCACACGTGCATACAGAAAGGCCCTTGATGCCCTTGATGGGAAAATCACCGGAGATGAAGCAAAACCTTTTGTCGATGAACTTTATAATGTAAGCCACAGACCTTTCGCCACAGGTTTCTATTTCAACAAGGCTGATGCTGATGTTGCCGTAAGCGGTGCTAGCGACAGTCCTTTTGAACTTTCTGCTGAACTTGGAAATGCTCTTGAAGAAGACCGCATGAATGAAATCCTCAAAGTTGCCGATGATGGTCGCAAACTCAGACAGAACAAGGTCGACGCAATGTGTGAGCCGGAACGTAAGGCTTATGAAAAACGTGTCGCTGACAAACCAGACATGCATCTTCCTTTTGTGGAAAAAATCGACGGATGGAAAATGTACAGTGTTGAACCGTTGAACATGCTTTCAAAAGATACTGAAATTGAACTTGTGTCGCCTGATGTATGCGGAAAAAAAATCCAGTGGGGAAAAGATTTCCTTTTCATCAATCCGGAGAACGGACAGGTGTACAACTGGGTCTGCAACGGACATCCATGTGTGATGTATACCGGTCTTTTCATCGCAAACGGAACTCTGCTGCGTTTTAAAGATCCTGAATATATTGAAGGAAAATTCAGGGATTCTGGAAGATGAAAGAAATTGTTCCATTGCTTTTTCTTTTCATCTTTCCCTTGATTGCCGCAGCCCAGACTAAAAATTTTTTGTGGACCGAATATTCTTTCTCTGATACACGAAGTGTCAGTTCGGATGAAGTCGCATTGTCTGCCTGGCTTTCAAGAAAAACAGAAAGGAACAATGAAAGTGTTGGAGTTCAGTTTGCTGATGAACAGATAACCTTTGATGTAAATGGAATTTTCCTTATGAAAAAATGGGAGCATCTTTCCGTAAGTGCCGAAGGAATTTCATCCATTGAAAAATACAGTGACATAAGTTTCAGGACAAACAATTTCGCAGGTATTCTATTTCACTGGGATTTCAAAGAAAATTTTTATGCAGGGACTGACGTTCTATGCGGAATTAAAACTTCCACTTTTTTTGACCTTGATCTGGATACGGTGTGGAAATTCGATACGATGCTGGGCTTTTATGCAGGCTGGAACAACCACAATGGAAGAGACGTTTCGCTGTTCATTGGTTCAAGGGATCATTTCTTCTACCCGAATTTCGGCTACATTATTTATAGTCTTTCTTATTGCCATGAAGTCGACAGCCAGCTGACGATGCGCTCTTCAATTTTTGTCCGTGGAATCGACATGATGACGGTCTCCTCATATGTTGATGGATGGGGTATGAAATTCTCGATGGGGTTCCGGCTGTAATGAAAAGAAAACTTTCGCTTTTAATTTTTGCTTTTTCTCTTTTCTGTCTTTCATCATGTTTCATGGGGTGGAGTGAATTCTTTTACCGTGATGACCAGGTCAACAAACGTTCCCGCCGCGTTGTGAATTTCGACGGAACTGAATATGCTCCGGCTGCAATCAACGAAAACTGTTTCAGCATAATTATCTTTTCTGACATCCATTTTGGAACTTTGGATGAAAAGTTCTTGAAAAACTTTTTGAACTGGATGGAAAAGAAAAAATCTGAGCTTGGTTCCGTCTGTCCCTTGAAATTCATTGCCTGTCTTGGTGATGTTACTTCCGAAGCATCGTCTTCCGAATATAGGGAATACAGGAATTTCTGCGATGAAGTTTTTAATAGGACTGGACTCAGGATATATACAATTCCTGGTAATCATGACCTTTATAGTTCCGGATGGGATAACTGGAAAGAATATGTCTGGCCGCATACCGGTGCCTATAGATTTACGACTAGAAATGGAAATGGGAGTCTCAGCTGGTATTTTCTCGATTCCGCCAATGGAACTCTCGGAAATCCTCAGTATGAAAACTTGACGATGGCCATGAAGAACGATCCCAACGACAAGATTGTTTTTTCACACTATCCGCTTTACGCCAATGGCTGGTGGTATTACATCATGCAGAATCTCAACGAGAGGGATGCGCTCATATCATTATATGCAAAAAACCACGTGAAGTATCTGTTCTCTGGACATGCCCATTTTGAACATGATCACGAGTTTGGAAATTACTTTTATGAACGTTCTCTTGCGGCATTCAAACGGAATGGAGAGGTTGTTGTCTTCCGGGTAAATCTGAAAGAAAAAAAATATGACTCGGAAAAATTCTACATGGACTAGAATCCTCTTGAAAAATCAACAGCTTAGCCTCTGTCCATCAGAATATTGATTCTTTCGTGTGAATAAAGACTGTATTCAATGTTTAAGACTTGTTGATTGTTTCATAATATTCTAATATTTCATTATGAGTGAACTGAAGGGAATAGAACAGACGGAAACTGATCCTGAGATTCTCATAAATGCTTTTCTCAAGGATTTTTCAGAAGTATATAATTCCGAAGACAAAGAGAAAATAGATGATGCATGGAATTATCTCATTGGCAAAACCGCAGCATTGAAACGAAACTGCGGCAGACCTTATTATATTCATCCCCTTCGCGTTGCAAGAATCCTTGCGGAAAAACATCTTGGTGCCGACACCATTGTCGCCGGCCTCTTTCATAACATACTTGATGTCGACAATGACTGTCTTGGAGAGATAGAAGAAAGATTCGGAAAGGAAATCGCCAACATATGCAGCGGTACAGCAAAGATTACAGGACTCAAAATAAAAAGTAAGACCATGCAGCAGGCTGACTGCATCAGAAAAATGCTTTTTGCCATGGTCGATGATATCCGTGTCATTCTCGTCAAACTTGCAGACAGACTTGACCGAATGCGTAACCTTAAGTTTGTAAGTCCAGAGGCTCAGAAAGCTGTCGCAAAAGAAGTCATAGACATCTGGTGTCCCCTTGCTAGTCGTCTTGGTATGGCGGACATAAAAAGCGAGATGGAAGATCTTTCGCTCAAATATTCCAACCCTGATGTCTTTCAGCAGATAAAATCCATTGTCGCCCAGAAAAAACAGGAGCGTTCTGAATATCTCAACAATGCTGTGAAGAAGATCTATACTGCCACGGAAAAGGCTGGAATTTCAGTTTCGATTTCAAGCCGTGCAAAGCATTTCTATTCTATCTATCAAAAGATGAGAAAAAGAAACAAGGATGCAGGTGAGCTTTATGATCTTCTTGCCCTTCGCATAATCTGCAATACGGATGCTGAATGCTATACCCTTATTGGAATTGTCCATGGACTCTGGAAGCCGATGGAAGGCCGCTTCAAGGACTATATTGCCATGCCAAAAGCAAATGGATATCAGTCTTTGCATACGACGGTCATTTGTGATGGCAAACCTCTTGAAATCCAGATCAGAACTCAGGAGATGCATAATATTGCTGAACACGGTGTTGCTTCCCATTGGCTTTATAAAAAAGGTACAAACAAGGATATGGTGAAAGCGGAAGATCTCAGCATCATCAACCAACTCAGGGCTTTGCGTGATGAAGATCTAAGTAATGAAAGTTTCTTCAAGGAACTCAAGACGGAACTTCTGGGAGATTCCATTTATGTATTTACTCCGATGGGAGATGTAAAGGAACTTCCAAAAGGAGCGAATGCAATTGACTTTGCGTACATGATCCACTCGTCAATCGGAGAAAAAATCATTGGTGCCAAAGCCGACGGAAAAATAATTCCGCTTACTCAGCCGTTGAAAAACACCCAGATCATAGAGGTGCTTACTAGTCCGTATTCTCATCCTACCCAGGCTCATCTGAAGGCTGTAAAGACCAGTCGTGCACATTCAAGAATCAATGCATGGCTTTCTGCCAACGATCCGACTTACATTGACAGGGAAGCCCAGGAAAAACGAGACGCGGAAATTCTTGCCAATACTTTGTATTCAAAGAAAGTTGCAGAAGAAAAAAGAAAGAATTCTAAAGAAAAGAAAAAGATTTCGGAATACTCAGGAAAGGTCAGGGTTGATGGTCTTACAAATTACCTTGTGACCATTGCAAAATGCTGTTCACCTGTTCCTGGTGAATCCATCGTCGGATATGTTTCACGCAGCAGGGGAATCACTGTCCACCGTGCAGACTGCCTGACGTTTCTTAGAATTCCTGACATAGAACGACGCAAGGTCAGGGTTGAATGGGATACTTCCGAAAAAAAATTAAGCGAAAAGGAAGAGAAACTCAGAGAAGAACGGAATGAAAAACTGCGTCAAAAACAGATAGAGAAAAATCAATACAAGAAACAGCGATAGAGGTTTTACGAAATGAAAAGATGTTCATTATTTTTGATTGCATTGCTTTTCCTTTTTTCAGGATGTCTGAAAAAAAATGAGGACAAAAACAGTTCAGTTTCAAAAAACTCAGTCAAGATAGGTTTTATTTATGTGGGTTCTGTGAAGGATATGGGATATAATCAGGCACAGGATTCAGGCAGGGTTGCGCTTGGAAAAGCTGGATTCAAAACCATGTATGTTGAAAATGTTCCGGAAAATGATAAAGCTGTTCTTGTCATGGAAGCTCTGATAAAACAGGGGTGTAACATCATTTACTGTACAAGTTATGGATATAAGCCTTATGTACTTGAAACTGCAAGAAGATTTCCTGAGGTAAAATTCGGCCATTGCTCTGGAGATGAAAGGCTTTCCAACGTTTCGACATATTTTGGAAGAATATATGAAGCAAGGTATCTGACTGGACTTGTTGCAGGCCTTCGTACCTCCACCAACAGAATCGGTTATGTTGCGGCTTTCCCGGTACCGGAATGTATCCGAGGAATCAATGCCTTTGCTCTTGGTGTAAAGGCTGTCAATCCAGATGCCATTGTTGAAGTTAAATTCACCCACTCATGGAATGATTCTGAAATTGAAGAAAAAAAAGCTGAAGAACTTCTGAAGTCAGGTTGTGATGTTATGACACAGCATCAGAACTCTACCATCATCCAGAAAAAGACTCAGGAAAAAGGCGCTTATTGCATCGGTTATAATTCCTCCATGATAGAAGCCGCACCAAAATCTTATTTGACTGCCGCTGTGTTCAATTGGGAAGTTTTCGTCCTTGATGATGTAAACAGTTATATTGAAGGAAACTGGAAAAGCCGCTTCTATTGGGAAGGTCTCGATTCAGGTATGGTCGATATTGATACCCTGACAAAGTTGTGTGTTCCTGGAACGGCTAGAATAGTTGAGGAAGCAAAAAACAAAATCATAAATAAATCACTCTCAATCTTCAAAGGTCCTATATACGACAACTCTGGAAATCTGAAAATTGAGGATGGTGTTGAAATGACATCCTCTGAAATCTGGAATATGGACTGGTTTGTTGAAGGAATTGTGTGCAAGGATCTTTGATTCGTGCCGATGGTGCTGTATTCAATGCAGGTTGAACTTTCATTCCGGGAGCCTGCCGTAAATCCTGTTCACTTCTTCTGTATATACGCCTGGCTGTGAATATATCATGAGACTGCTTTCCACCGTCAGTTCAGGGCGGGTGCATTTTTCCGCCTCAATGAGGACCATGGCTGGTCTGTCTCCTTCCTTTGGCTGAACAAGTCTCATTCGCCTTGCTCCCAGATTGTATTTTTCAAGCAGTATTAAAATTTCTCCAATTCTTCCGGGTCTGTGGATCATGTAAAATTTCCCGTTGGATCTAAGAAGTTCGCTTGCTGTCTTTATCACATCTTCCAGACTGCAATAAATCTCCTGCCGTGCTATGGATCTGGGATTTTCCTGGGTCTGTGAATTTGTCTTCATGTATGGAGGATTTGCAGTCACAGCATCATATGTGTTTTTCTCAAAAATGGAACAAGCGTTTTTCAAATCTCCTTCGTAGACTTCTATTCTGTTTTGAAGCCCATCGAGTCTCAAGCTTTCTTTTGCCAGTTCAACCATGTCATGCTGAATTTCAATGGCATGGATTTTCTCTGCCTTGATTTTACCTGCAAGCAGAATCGGAACAATTCCGTTTCCGGTGCAAAGGTCGCAGACTTTGTTTCCTCTGATGTTTTTTGCATAATCGGCAAGAAGTATTGCATCAATTCCGAAACAGAATTTGCTTTTGTCCTGATAGATTCTATACGGACTGCCACAATCAGAAAGATCTTCTACGGAAATGTTGTTTTTCATGCCGGTGATTATAGCACGAACTTTATTTGTGTTCGACAAGGTTGCCGTTTGTCTATGGCAAGCAATCTGATTATCCATTATACTTCCATCATGTTTGCACCATTTGATGAGGCAGAAGCTTATAAGATCTGCAAAAAAATCATGAGTCTTCTTGATGAAAAAAAAATTACTCTGGAACATACAGGACGCATCAGTCAGGAACGTGCAGACAATGGAATCATGATAGGCACGTGCCTTGCAAAAAATGCAGACGGTGAAACTGTCTTGCTTTACACGGTGTCGGGCAATTCAAGAAAAATTATTGATGAAAATGATCTTACAGGCGGAACATTCATAGCTCCCATTGTTTCGACAGAATCGATCAATGAAGTCCTGAGATTCAATGATGCTGAAATCCACCGATTGACTGACGAAATAAATCGTGAACCAGACACCGCCCACAGGACAGCTTTGAAACTTCAGCGTGAAAAACTGACGACCGAATCTCTTGCTAAAGTCCATGATCTTTATTCTTTTCATTGCTCCGACGGAACTGCAAAAGCGCTTAAAGAAATCTGTGCAGCTACTGACAGAGGACGTTTGCCACCTACAGGAACAGGTGACTGTTGTGCTCCAAAATTACTCGACCATTGCTATAAAAATGCTCTCCTGCCTGTAAGTATGTGTGAAGTTTATTATGGTAATGACAGCGGAACCAAAAAGGCCGGAAAAATCTACGGTCCATGTGATGAACGCTGTGGAATCATTCTTCCAGAAATTCTTGGCCTTAAGATTCTTTACCGCGATGAAGATATTGTTGTGGTAGACAAACAAAGTGGCCTTCTGAGTGTCCCAGGTCGTGGCCCTGAAAAGATTGATTCCGTGGAAACCAGGTTCCGTAGAATTTATGGAGATGCAGTTGAAATAAGGCAGCCTGCCGTTCATCGTCTTGATATGGAAACAAGCGGAATCATGATTCTTGCTTTTAAAAAGGAAACACACCGTGAGATGAATATGGCCTTTGAACGCGGAGATGTGCAGAAAGAATATGTCGCTCTTCTTGATGGTGTTCTTGCAAAAAAAAGGATTCCAGACCATGGCCAGAATGAATTGTATTTCCGCCTTGATGTGGATAACCGGCCTCATCAGATATGGGATGAAGTGTATGGTAAAAAGGCAATTACCGAATGGAATGTTCTTGATGTTGAAAAATATACAGCACCTGACGGAAGCTGTCGTGATGTGACAAGAATCCAATACATTCCCCACACTGGGCGGACACATCAGCTTCGTCTTGTTTCTGCCGACAGCCATGGATTTGGAATGCCCATCATCGGTGATACGCTCTACGGACGTTGTGAGCCGGGCGAACGCTTGATGCTGCACGCAAAAAAAATCACCTTCCCGCACCCAAGAACAGGGGAGAAGGTGACCTTTGAATGTAAGGAACCTTTTTAGTTCTTGCCAGTTAAGCAAATGTAATCGTGGATCGCCGCGTCATTTCATTCCTCGCGATGACGCTGTATGTGTCATTGTCTCGCCCGGAACAGACTCGTCATTGCGAGCCCGGAACAGACTCGTCATTGCGAGCCCGGAACAGACTCGTCATTGCGAGCCCGGAACGGGCGAAGCAATCCACTTATTAAACATTGAACTTAAAGAAAAGAACGTCGCCGTCCTGAACAACGTATTCCTTTCCTTCCTGACGGTACTTGCCTGCAGCTTTGATTGCAGCCTCTGACTTGTACTCGCGCAGGTCGTCAACTGTGTATGCTTCAGCTTTGATGAATCCCTTCTCAAAGTCTGTGTGGATTACACCTGCAGCCTGAGGAGCCTTGTCGCCAGCGTGGATTGTCCATGCACGGCATTCATCTGCTCCGCCTGTGAAGAATGTACGGAGTCCCATCAGATGGTAAACAGTGCGTGCAAGAACTGTAAGTCCAGATTCCTTGAGGCCGACTGAATCCATGAATTCCTTGCGGTCATTTTCATCAGTAATGTCAGAAAGATCAGACTCAAATTTTCCACAGATTACGATTACTTCAGATTTCTGTTCTGCGGCGAATTTTTTTACTGTCTCAACGTACTTGTTTGTTCCGCTTTCGATTGTATCTTCGTCGATGTTGCAGACATAAACCTGCGGCTTGATTGTCAAAAGGTGAAGTTCGTAGACTGCTGCCTTTTCTTCATCTGTAAGTTCTGCCATGCGTGCGCATTTTCCGTCTTCAAGCAAGGGTTTGATTTTTTCTACTGCGCTGAAGTATGGAGCAAGGCGTTTTTCTTCATCCTTTCCAAGTGCGCGGATCTGCTTTGTAACTTTTTCTGCGTGCTTGTTGATTGTATCAAGGTCAGCCTGGGCAAGTTCAAAGTCGATTGTAAGGATGTCGCTTTCAGGATCAATCGGTGCATCTGTCTTTGCATCTTCGCGGACGTGCTGGATATCCGGATTGTCAAAGCAGCGTACAACGTGAGCAATTACTGCTGTCTCGCGGATGTTTGCAAGGAATTTGTTTCCAAGACCTTCGCCCTGGCTTGCACCCTTGATGAGTCCTGCGATGTCTACAAAGTCAACAGTTGCAGGAATCTTCTTTTTTGGTTCAAAAATAGAACACATGAAGTCAAGACGTTCATCAGGGAGATCAACGATACCAACGTTTGGATCGATTGTACAGAATGGATAGTTTGCTGCTTCTGCCGGTGCCTTTGTAAGAGCACTGAAAATTGTTGACTTTCCAACATTTGGAAGTCCGACGATACCGCATGTAAGTTTCATGTTAGTTTGCTCCTGTTACTGCCTTTGCTCTTTCGAGGGCTGCGTTGATGTTGGCGCAGATGTTTTCCTTGCCAAGTTTTTCTGTCATGCCGGTCTTTTCGCAAAGCAAGAACGGCTGTGTATGGATTCCGCTTAAGATGATTGTGATGCCTTTTCTATCGCATGCTGCCTTTGCCTGCTCAAGTGCCTGGATTCCGCCTGCATCAAGATAGATCAGATTGCGCATACGGAAGATGATGGCCTTGCAGTCAGAACCTGCACGCTCAAGGGCATATTCAAATTTTCTGACAGTTCCAAAGAAGAGGGAACCTTCGATTTCATAGACCATGACACCCTTTGGAAGGTCAATGGTTTCTGTAGATCCGTCACCCTTGATTCCGGTAACGATTGTAGAGTTTCCAGTTTCAACTTCAGAAAGGTCGATGATCTTCTTGATGAAGAAGAATGCTGCGATGATAAGACCAACACCGATTGCGTAAGTAAGATCAACAAATACAGTGATGAGGAATGTAGCTGCAAGAACCGTGATGTCCGATTTCTGTCCCTTGAGAAGCTTGCGGATGGAAGGAATACCAGCCATGTTCCATGCAACCTGAATCAAGACTGCCGCAAGGGCTGCCATTGGAATGTATTCAACGTATTTGCCAAAGAAGATCATGATGAGGAGAAGCACGATGGCGTGGATGATTCCGGCTACAGGAGTACGTCCTCCGTTGTTGATGTTTGTAGCTGTACGTGCGATGGCACCAGTTGCAGGAAGTCCACCAAAGAGTGGTGAAAGAATATTTGCGATTCCTTGACCGATAAGTTCGTTGTTTGAGTCGTGC
Source organism: Treponema sp. (assembly GCA_016293645.1). Taxonomy (GTDB): domain Bacteria; phylum Spirochaetota; class Spirochaetia; order Treponematales; family Treponemataceae; genus Treponema_D. The sequence goes on from JAEDDW010000031.1 coordinate 17,967, forward strand.
TTTGCACCGATCATACCGTCAGCGACAACTGCGGAAAGAAGTGATTCGATGGCAGCAAGAATGGCAATGGAAACTGCAGTCGGGAAGACAGTCTTGATCGTCATGAAACTGAAGTCCGGTGCCTTAGGTGATGGCAGACTTGATGGAATCTTGTAGCGGTCTCCGATGAGGGTTGTTTCAAATCCGCATGTCCTGCTGAGAATGAGATGGATCACCGTAGCTGCGATGATCACGATGAGGGATCCAGGAATCTTCTTTGTAACCTTTGGCCACATGAAAAGGGCTGCAAGTGAAACGACTGCCATGATTGTTGTGTATGCATCGATGGTGTTGAAAATCTGTGAGTAGGCGATCATCTTCTGGTGGAATTCACCAGGCATCTTTTCAAACTTTTCTCCAAGAATCATGACCGGGTTTGATGCTGTGATTGGAGCGAGTCCAAAGAAGTCGCCGATCTGACCGCTTGCGATTGTAACTGCGATTCCTGCTGTGAAGCCGACAACAATTGTATATGGAATGAACTTTACAAGGCCTCCCATCTTGAATGCACCAAGAAGGATGAGGAGAATTCCAGCAATTACCGTTGCCGTGGCAAGTCCTCCAACACCAAGCTGAGGGTTGTTGACGATTGCATAGATGATTACAGTGAATGCACCTGTTGGGCCACCGATCTGACATCTTGTTCCGCCGAATGCTGCGATACAGAATCCTGCGATGATGGCTGTGTAAAGACCTGTTTCAGGAGAGCATCCTGAAGCAATGGCAAATGCGATGGAAAGTGGAAGTGCCACGATTCCGACGATGATACCTGCGATGGCGTCTTTTGCAAAAGCTGCGCCCGAGTATCCTTTCAATGTGTTAAGTAACTCTGGTTTATACATAGTGCGCGTATTATGCACCTTTTATAGAAAATAAACAATAAATGGCGAAAG
>JAEDDW010000032.1 GCA_016293645.1 Treponema sp.
GGCCCACTTTTTTTATTAATTACTAGTTCAGAGGTAAACAAAATGAAGATTGCAGTACTTGTTTCAGGCGGTGGAACAAACCTTCAGGCTCTTATCGATTACCAGAAGTCTCATGCAGACTGTCCGTATGAAATTGATGTTGTAATCTCCAGCACAAAGACTGCATACAGCATTGAGCGTGCAAAGAATGCTGGAATCGATTGCGTGATCAAGAGTCCTTTTGCGGTTATGGGAAAGGATGCTGCGTCTGCTGCTTCCCGCGAAGAAAAGAACATTGCCGTTTCAAATGCGATCCTCGAGGAATGCAAGTCACGCGGAATCAAGGGAATTGTTCTTGCCGGCTATCTGTCTGTTTTGACAGGCGACATCATCAGTGCATACAGCAACAGAATCATAAATCTTCATCCGGCTCTTCTGCCAAAATTCGGTGGAGTAGGAATGTGGGGGCACAACGTTCATGAAGCAGTTCTTGCTGCCGGTGAAAAGGTAAGTGGCTGTACAGTCCATTATGTTGACGGCGGATGTGATACTGGAAAGATAATCGTCCAGAAAAAAGTTCCGGTGATGAGCGGTGACACCGTTGATTCCCTCTATGCCCGCATCGCTCCAAAGGAGCATGAAGCAATAGTAGAAGGCGCAATAGTCCTCGCTACCCAGGCTTGAATCCTTTATCTGTGTTTTTACAAATTGTTTGCTGAATAAGAAAATCTTAAAACATGCGGAGTGAAGGTTCGGAACAAACTGCGACTTGCGACCCAAGAGGACTCACGCAGTGCTTTCCCTGAGGAAAGGGAGCTCCGGAGCAGACTTGGGCCGGTTCTTTACGGAAGCATGTTTTAAACTTTTTTTGCTGCTGCTTGCAAACAATTTTTCTACTTTGTCATCAGATAGCTTCCGCGTGGCATGATGATTATTTCTACGCGGCGGTTCTTTGCGCGACCTTCCGGAGTACTGTTTGTCGCAGCCGGTTTTGTTCCGCCGTAACCCTTGAATGTAAACAGCTTCTTGTTGAGTCCGTTGTCTGTAAGGGCATTTACGATTGACTGAGCTCGTTCAATACTGAGTGTCATCTGTCCGTTTGGTTTGTTCACGTCGGCAGTGTGTCCTTCGACAAGGATGCTGTAGTCACCTCCGGCAGTCACCTTCTTGAGGGATGCCGCTATGTCGCTGATGCGTGATTTTTCACTCTCAAGGAGTTCCGAAGAATCTGCGACAAAGCGAAGGTTTTCCATCGTAATCTGGATTCCTGTTGGAATTTCCGCAAGTCCGATGTCAGGAACTTTCTTCTCCATGAAATAACGTTTGAGCTGATGATAGATTATGTAGTAGTTTTTATCCTTGTTTGGAGCAGAAACCTTGTGCTCAAGGATATCTTTGTCCAGAAGAATGACAACTTTTCCCTGCTTTAAAAGTTCCAGGTTTTCTTTTACGGATGCAATGCGAAGGTAGTCTTCCTTTGAGATTATAGGATCACATCTGTTTATTCCGTATACTTTTTTTACTGTGATCCACAAAGGGTCTTTTCCTACACGGTCGGAATATGATTCAATCATTTCGCTGCTTGAGTAGTGTACTATTCCCTTTGTCTTTGCAATATCAGATGTGACCATGTTTCTTTCATACATGAGTTCCATGTCTTCATTCCAGATTTTAGGGAAGAGGCATGGATAGACACGGCTGTCGGAAAATTCTCCCTGCACAGGCATTGATCCGCGTGCATCAAGAATTATTCCTGAATATGAACGCGATGATATGGTTTCAATCGGCTGTGGTTTCTTATATGGCTTGGAATGTTTTACAAGCGTTGAGGAGATGTCACGGAGATTGATGGTGTGCTTTGTCAGCAATGTGCTTCCGCCTTGTGCGAAAACTGAAGGAGTCTTGTGGCTTCTATCAACGATTCTCGTGATGTTCTCAAGTGTAAGAGTTCCGTCGAGAACAAGATCATTCAATGTCTTCTGGTCATCGACATAAAGTGAAAGCAATGGATCTTTGATGAGGATCGGAAGATCTATTTCTATTCTTTTTATGCATGTAGCTTTTCCACTTGGCATCGGAATTCCGGCTTTCTCAACATCAAGGGAAACATCAGAAATAAAAGTATTTTTCTCCCAGTTTACAAAACTTGTTGAAGTCATGGTCGCATTTTCCCGGCTGGCATGTCCATTGGCTGCGGCAACCATTTCCGCCTCACGTTCAATTTCTTCATCTGCGTAAGGTACATACTTTTGAGGTGTGTAAGGTTTTTCAAGAAAATCAGAAACATCAAATGTCTCAATATAACTTTGGGCAAACACTAAAGAATTTGCAAATACTGCACAGATAAAAAGTGTTTTCAATAATCTGCTTGTCATCTTCTTCCACCGTAAATAGTTCTTCCTTTCTATTATCGGAATATATTTCATCGGAATTAAACTTTTTTGAAAGTCTGTAATTCAGTCCTCAATGATTTTTTTACTGAACGGAAGCAATATAAAATTATTTTATTTTATAATATTTTTAAGAATATTTTAGGATATAATTGATTATTGGAATATGTGTGCTATAATTTTTAAAGATACACTAGGAATCTTATTCAGGAGTGCTTTATGGCAAAAAAAACAAGAAAATCTTCGGTTTCTACTATTCTCATTACTACAATAATTGGTGGATTGCTTGTATTCTCTATTGTTCTCTTCATGATGATTTCGCGCCTGCTCAATACAGGTCTTGAAAGTTATTTCCAGGAAGAACTTGAGAACTATTCAGAACTTATTCTTAAAGAAGTCAAGCAGAAACAGGAAAATATTGTAAAAGTCCAGACAAACCTTCTTGAGACTTTGAATTCAATGTATGCGACCCTTGATGGTTTCACGGCAGAGGTAGTTGATCCGATTCTTGACAGTACATGCAGAAGTTTTGATGTTGACGACCTTGCTGTCTTTGATGTCAACGGAAAACCTTGTAGCTCCAGTGTTGCTGCAAAAAAGCAGGGGTCAAGTGACCTTGTTCAGAAGGCATTGAGAGGTGAAACAACCGTAAAATATGAAAAGATGGGACAGGATATAAAAATTGTCCGTGGTGTTCCAATCAAATACGGTGTCAAGGTTGTAGGTGCTCTTGTCGGACTTGATACTGTGACTTCTCAGCAGTTTGTTGAAAGAATGAAGTCATACACAGGCTGTGACAATACAATTTTCGATGGTGAGACACGTGCCTATACAACTCTTGCCGGAATGAGAGGTACTGTCATTGCTGATGCCACACCGATCAGACTTGCTGAACAGGGTAAGGATTTTGCTGGAATCACTACAATCGGTGGAAAGAAATATGTCGTTTACTATTTTCCATGCAAGGCTGCTGACGGATCATTCCTTACAACATTGTATCTTGGTAAGGAACTTGGAATCATCGACCATGTTTCATCTATAATCTTCAAGCCACTTGTTGCAATTACTGCAGTTCTCGTTCTTGCTCTTCTTGGTCTTCTCTTTGCGATTGTTTTCTTCAGAGTCATCAGACCTCTCAATAGTGTCGGTACCGCAATGCGCCGTCTTGCATCAGGTGATGCTGACCTTACAATCCGTCTTCCAGTCAAGGGTAATGATGAATTCGCTCATATCTCAGGCAATGTCAATACATTCATCATCATGCTCCAGACAATCGTCGAAGAACTCAGCAAGGCTCAGGAATCACTTACAGAAATTGGACAGAGTCTTGGTTCGAATGCACAGCAGTCTGCAAGTGCAACAGCTGAGATCATGGCAAACATCCAGGGTGTAAGAAAGCAGTCTGAAAATCAGTCTGAGGCTGTTGCCAATACAACAGGCGTTCTTGGCAAATCTTCTGCCAGCATGAACCATCTTTCTGATCTTGTTGAAAACCAGTCGGCAGGTATCACTGAGTCTTCAGCTGCTATCGAAGAAATGCTTGGAAACATCACTTCCGTTACAAATTCGGTACACAGAATGGCAGACAGCTTCAAGGAACTTGGAGTTACTGTTGCAGACGGAAAGAACAAGCTTACCAACGTTGACGGCAAGGTCAATGAAATCGCAGAACAGTCAAAGATGCTTATTCAGGCAAACCAGATCATCTCTCAGATCGCATCTGAGACAAACCTCCTTGCCATGAATGCCGCTATCGAAGCTGCCCATGCAGGAAAGGCCGGTGAAGGATTCTCTGTTGTTGCAAATGAAATCCGTAAACTTGCTGAGACATCAAGTACACAGTCAAAGAACATCAATGCTGAACTTAAGCAGATTTCTTCTTCAATCAAGGACGTTGTTTCATTGTCAAAGGACAGCCAGGCTGCATTCGGCTTGATCGTCACACATCTTGATTCTACAGACACAATCATCCATGAAATTGACAATGCGATGAACGAACAGGAAAATGCTTCTCGCCAGATTTTTGGTGCCCTCAGCGACATGAGAAACCAGGCTATCGAAGTAAGCGAAAAGTCACAGGAAGTAAACAACGGTATCGTTGCCGTTACCCGTGATATGGATTCCGTATCTCAGATTTCGTCAATCATCCTTGGAAGTATGGATGAAATGACTGCAGGTGCACAGGAAATCAGTACAGCATCTCAGAGTGTCGCTGACCTTGCAATTCAGACAAAGCAGAATATTGAACTCATGAGCGAAAAGCTTGGCAAGTTCAAGTTCTAGTCTGGTGCCTTGAAAGGCATTGCGATGAAATATAACAAAGGGGCTGTCCAAAGCTTCAGGGTGGTTGAGCGTAGTCGAAACCACCTTGTCTGGTATTAGTGGACAGCCTTTTTTTGTCTCTGGATTTTTTTATTCTGTCAGGCTTTCCGCAATCTCTCTTGCTTTTCCTGCCGGAACACGAAGAGTCCATGTTTCTTTTGGTGGTGTGCAGCCTTTAAGAAGTGCCGGATTCAGTCTCACAAGCTGATCAAGGTCTGTACCCGATTTTTCAGCTATGGTTTCAAGACTGATTTTTCCGGTGATTTTCAATTTTCCGAAATTCAGTGGTTTCACAGTTTCCACCCATTTATCGGCAATGCCTATGTCTATTGCGCCGTAATATTCAGCGTTCTCGATTACTTCTGTAATGGCAATCAGCTTTGGAACATACATTATGGCCTGATCGGATAAAAGCTCAAGGTCTGCAAGCATCCAGAAGTCAGCCTTGCTTTGCTTTTTTGCCCGTTTCACAGCTCCGGCTCCCATGTTGTAGGCGGCCAGTGCCAGTTCCCAGTTGCCGAACATCTTGTAGTTGTCGTTCAGCTTTGAAAGGGCGGCATCAGTTTCTGTCCACGGATCAAGACGCTGGTCATACCATTCATTTTTCTTGAGGAACGGATCCATGCTGTTTTCCATGAACTGCCATAGACCTGTAGCCCCTGAAACCGAGACAGCATTCGCCTTGTATTCCGATTCGACGATTGGAAGATATTGCAGGAACGAAGGCATCTTTTTTTTGGCAAGCTGCTGTCTTACGTAGTGCCTGTATTCCGCAGAGTCAATGAGGATGTCGGCAAGCTTTTTCCTTCCCTTGTCGGACAGATAGTAGTCGAGAAATTTTTCAGTTCTTTTGTCATCAAGTCCTGAAAGCCCGATGTCTTTGTGTATCGGTTCCTTCACCGTGTATGGTCTTATTCCTTTTTTCTTTCTGTTTTCTACGGAACTGCTTTGAGTCTGCGTTTTTTTTCTCTGCTCTTTTCTTTCTTTTTCAAGCCGTCTGATCTCCTTCAAGTCGGCGATGGAATCGTATTCGACCTTTACTGATTCATAGGGAATCGTGAAGTCGGCAACGGGTTCGGCAAAGAGAGAAAGGGCGGAAAATGTCAGGGCAAGTCCGGCAGATTTTTTCATTACAGCTTTTCACCATAATAGATTCCGGCCCATTCCCATCGTCCGTGGATCTCAGGATCTGCAGGGAAATTTACTTTTCTGAAATAGAGGTACCATACGTTGACGTAATTGCTCCATCCTGTTGTTCTCAGATAGGCTTCTGTCGGACTTGATGAAGGATCAAGGTCAGCGCTGTAGCGGATTCTGTTTCCGCGCATGAATGACCTCATGGAGAAACTTTCCTGTGCGTTGACGTCCGTTTCTACCTGACGCCAGGACATGGCAAAGAAATTGACCTTGGATTTGTATTTATCCAAAGCTCTGTAATTGTAGCTTGAAATTCCTTTTTTTACGGCAGAGACGAGGGCATCAAGGGATTCGAAAGTCCAGTCCTTGGAGGAATTTGAGAAGTCGATCAGCTGCTTTGTGCTCAGGTAAGCGTTGGGGTATCCTGAAATCTGCAATGTGGAAGCATCGTCCTGGTCAAGATATTGGGTGAAAGAACGGATCGCCTGCTTCCATTCTCCTTCCTTTTCATATTCAAGGGCAAGGCGGTAGAAGAGTTCCGTCGTGCTTACGTTGTTTGGAAACCTTGAGATCAGCTGATTGAAGTAGGTGATTCTGTTGGCCGGTATTTCACTGATCTGGATCAAATGCTGCAGGCATACAAAATGAATTGATTTGCCCTGAACCATAAGGTCGTTGTAGTTGTTGATGATTCTTTCAAAATAGTATTCGGCTACAGGTTCTGCATCATTTTCAAGATATGCATAAGCTGTCATGAGAAGCCAATAGGCATTGTATGGATCTTCAGGATGTTTTTCCACCCAGTCCGTAAGGAACAAGATGAGGGAAGTGTAATCCTTCACGGCTAGCATGTTGTTTGCGATTCTGTTGACTACGGCATATCTTGTTTCATTTGTCAGATCGTTTTTTTCAAGAAGTGTTTCAAGCTGAGTCTGTGTCGCTCTGTAGGTTTTGGAAAATGCTCCCGGAAGAATGGAGCCCTTTGTTGTCTTACTGCAGGAAAAAAAAGTGACGCATGCTGCAAAAACAAGCAGTGAATTCCTGATTTTTTTTAACATGGGTAGATTTTAGCATACAATTATTGTATTGTAAACGAATAGAGGAAACAGATGCCCGAAAATAAAGATACACTAGCGGTTTTGAGAAAGCAGAGCTTCTTTTTGGCTATGGGACTTATATTGCTTGTCGATGGAGCCCTTGCCTGTATGGTGAAAGCTGATTTTTTCCCGTTCACCCTGTCTCAAATATGGCCTGTTTTTGTAATAATTGCCGGCTTGATCGTATTCGGCGCGGATCTGTTCATTTTCAGAAGAATCAGAACTTCTTTCCTGTTCCCTTCAGTGATGCTTGTCATATTGGGATCTGGCTTTCTGGTTTTTTCGACGGATCTTTTCCATGTTTCATTCAGAAAAATAATATCAGTATTCTGGCCTGTAGTTCTCATTGTTTTTGGAATTTTTCTTCTTGCTGTTTATGAAATTCAAAGAATAAACTACAAGAAGTTTCCTTACATGCAGGATGATACTCTGGAAGAGGACAATTACTAGCGGAGTCCGGACTTTTGACAAAAAAGAACTCATGCCGGCAGTTTGTTGAGGTGGCGGCATTTTCAATATTTTTATTCTCCTCATGCGGAAGTGCTCCTGTCGTTCAGCCTCAGATGGTTGATGACGGGTATGTTAATGAAGAGGAAGCTGTCTCCGTCACTGTGGTTTCACCAAAGAAAAAGTCTTTTTTCTCCATGATAAAGCAGACAGATATTGACGCGGTTGAGATCGGTTCGCCACAGAGTCTTCGTCTGGCCTACAACAGCCTGCATAGAAGTGTTGATGAGAAATATACGGACGCAGAAAGAACCCTTCTCTGTGTAATATGTGCCATGATGGATCTTGCGTGGCCGTCGGAATCAGGTTCATATGTCAGTCCAAAAATACTTGTGCCGGATCAGTACACCGGTGCCGTTGACAGTGTTAGGCGTGGTATCTATGACCTGAGCACCAATTCTTCTGATTTTCTGTCGGCTGTGCTCCCGTCTCTGGCTCTCCTGTCTTCCGGAAATATGGATGAGTATTATCCAAGGGCTCAGGAGTCTCTTGGCAAGGCTCTGTCCATGCGTCCTGATTCAGTAATTGCCAATTACCTCATGGGCATACTTTGTGTGCGTACGGGTCGGAACCAGGAGGCTCTTAAATATCTGGCTGTTGCCAACGGCAAATATTCTTCCGGAACAAGGGAAATTCTTTTTGCTATTGCAGACACCTATTACAGGTCCGGGAATAATGAAATGGCTCTTTCAATCGGAGAGCAGCTTCTGATTACCCATCCCCAGGATACTTCCGTCCTTGATCTTTGTTCAAAGTCTGCCTATGCCATGGGTGATCTTGATAAGACTGAATCGTATATTGTCAGAATGCTTCTTATAGATCCTGATAATACTGACTATGTTCTTTTCAGGGCAAAAATCCTCATGCAGAAACAGGACTTTATCCGTGCTTCCTCTCTTCTTGACGTCTGTGCCAGAAAGAGTCAGATGACAAGGGAATATTATATTCTCAGAACCCGTTTGCAGTATGACTGGAACAAGAACTATGCGGGGGCGGCGGAAACTGCGTTCAAGGCATATTCCCTTTATCCGAATGATGTTGAAATTATGCTCCTTGCTGCGGAAAATGCCTCTGCGTCCGGAAAATCTATCGACGGAAGTTCCGCCATGGAGGTTGCTTCCAGGGTCCTTGAAAAAGACGGATCGAATGCAAAAGCCCTGTCCATATGTGTCACCGAGCTTTGCAAAATCGAGGACTATCAGAAGGCCTATGAACTCAGCAGCAGGCTTATAAAACTTGCCGATTCGACAAAAGAAGATCTTTACAGACATATAGATATATGTCTTGCCTTGAGACGTACAACCGAGGCAAATTCCATTGCCACAAAGCTTTACGGTTCTTCTCCTTCCGATGAAGATGCCCAGATGGCTTATATAAAAGTCATGGTTTCTTCTGGACAGTCGGCTTCCGCACTAAGAATCATCGAGGATCTGTTGCCTGAATCCAACGTCAGGATGAAAAGTTTTCTCTATTATGAACGCAGCTTCCTGAGAACTTCGGAAGACCAGGTGCTGGCGGATCTTCGTTCAAGTCTTACGGCAAATCCACGCAACAAGGATTCCCTTTACCGGTTGTACAGGATCTATTATGGAAAAAAAGACTGGCGTCGTGCCCAGTATTATCTCAAGCAGGTTGTTGCCCTGGATCCTTCTAACGCAACCTATGTACGTCAGAATTCCGAGCTTGATGGACTTCTCAGACGCTGATCCCCTGAAATCTTCTCTTGAAATAGATAAATAATCATGATAATCTATATTACTATTTTTAAATAATGTGAAAGGAAGGAAAATATGGTCAATTCACTTTTATTGCAGGCTGCTGCTGCTCCTGCTCCAAGCGGATTCGGAATGCTTATGCCTCTGGTTCTTATTGTGGGTATCATGTATTTGTTCATGATCCGCCCTCAGCAGAAAAAACAGAAGGAAACTCAGAAGATGATTGATTCCCTCAAGAAGGGGGACAAGGTTGTTACAATCGGTGGAATCCACGGAACAATCGCTTCTACAAAGGAAAATACTGTACTGGTTAAAGTTGATGACAATACAAAAATTGAATTCAACCGCACTGCAATCGCTACTGTAATCGCAGACAAGGTTGCAGAAGAACCAAAGGCAGAAAAAAAATCACTTTTCGGAAAGAAAGCAAAAAAAACTGAAGAAACAGCATCTGCTGCAACTTCAGAAGCTGAGGAAAAATAAATGAACAAGAAAAGTCGTTTAGTTATCATACTTGCTGTGCTTGCAGTCTGCTTCGCGTTTCTGTGGCCAACAATCAGCTGGTATGCACGTACACCAAAAGAGGATCAGGCTCTTGCCTTGAGCACACTTGAAAACATCAAGGATTACTCAAGCGTCAAGGCTGCATCTGATGTTAAGGCAATGGTTGCTGCTGTAAAGGCAGATCCGGAGACACTTGTTTCAGAAGACCAGAAATGGCTTGTTGAACAGGTAAAGAAGAATTACAAGCTTGATGGAAAAAAATGTCCTGAAACACTCAAGCTTGGTGATGCACTCAATTCCTTCTCTTCCAAGACGGAACTTACAAACTTTGTTGAAGGCGTTTACCGCAAGCGCATCCTTAAGAACAAGGATTACTACAAGAATTCCGTAAAGCTTGGTCTTGACCTTTCAGGCGGTATGAATGTTATCGTAAAGGCTGACCTTGATGCAGTAATGGCAAACCAGGGAGATACTCCTTTTGTTGCTGAAACTCTCAAGGCAGAGGCAATGGCACAGGCTGTTGAGACTCTTACAAGCCGCATCGACCGCTTTGGTCTTTCTTCACCTACAATCAGACAGCAGGGTGAGGACCGCATCTACATTGAACTTCCTGGTTCAGCAGAAGCAGATCAGATCAATTCCATCATCCAGGGTCGTGGTATCCTCAATTTCCGTCTTGTAGACAATGAAGCAACAAACAGCTTCACCACATATTACTACAACCACATGGACAGCACTTTTGACAGCAAGGGCCGCCTTATCGATGCTTCTGTAATTCCAGAAGACTGCGAAGTTATGGGCTACTACACAACTGATGCCTACGGTCTTGACCAGAGGGAAGGTTACCTTGTTGTAAAGAAGGAAATTGCTCTTGACGGAAAGCACATCAAGTCTGCCGAAGTTGGCTCTGAAGATCTTACTGGAAAGCCGCAGGTTAACTTCACCCTCGACAGCGAAGGTGCAGAAATCTTCGGCAAGTTCACGGGTGCACACGTAGGCGAAAACCTCTGCATCATCAGTGACGACAAGGTAAAGTCAAATGCCAGAATCCAGACAGCCATTACAGGCGGTCAGGTTGCCATCACCGGTTTTGGAATCCAGGAAGCACAGAACCTCCGCAAGGTTCTTCAGACAGCCTGGCTTGATGTTCCTCTTTCTGTTGAAAGCCAGCAGGTTATCGGTGCATCCCTTGGTGAAACGGCAATCAGACAGGGTCTTCTTGCCATTGCTGTAGGTCTCATCGCAATCATGATTTTCATGCTCATCTGGTATCATGGAGCAGGTGTCAACGCATGTGTTGCACAGGTTCTCAACCTTTACATCATGTTCTCGATCCTTTCTGCATTCAACCTTACAATCACATTACCTACAATTGCAGGTATGATCCTTACGATCGGTATGGCTGTTGATGCAAACGTAATCATTTTTGAACGCATCAAGGAAGAACGCCGTCTTGGAAAGGATAGACCATCTTCAATGAACACAGGTTTCAACAACGCTTTCTGGGCTATCATGGACTCAAACATCACAACATTCATCGCTGCCATCTTCATGTCACAGCTTGGTTCTGGTGCAGTTCAGGGATTCGCAGTCAGCCTTGCAATCGGTGTTGTTTCAACAGTATTCACAGCTCTCGTAGTTTCTCGCCTTATGTTCGACTTCCAGACAGAAGTTGTCGGCAAGAAAAACATCAGCATCGGCTGGGGGATTAAATAATGAAAACAGTTAAAAACTTCAGTAAAGCATTTCCTGCCTGTGCAATTGCAAGTGCCGCAATCATCGTGTTCGGTATCGCAGGAATCATCGTTCGCGGAATCAACTTTGGTATTGATTTCGTTCCTGGTCTTGTAGAAGAAGTTCGCATTGCACCTGCTGCTATTGAACTTACATATAAGGGTTCTGCAGGTGTAAGCGTGGAGACATCCAACGTAGCTCTTGATCTTGTTATTTCAGGAACAGGCGCTGAAAATGAAACAAAGTCTTTCACATACGGACAGAATGCAACTGTTCAGGATATGGCCAATGCCCTCAATACAGTTGAAGGCGTAACAGCAAAAGTTCTTGCTTCTGGTTCAGCAGATTCATACGGAATCTATCTTGACAGCGCTTCTACTTCACGCCTTTCTTTTGACCAGAGCGTTAAGCTTTATGTTTCTGACGCTTCAAACAATGTTTCAATCGATGATGTTCGTGCAAGTCTTTCTTCGCAGAATGTTGTTGTAAAGGAACTTGGCGATGCTTCAAACCGCAGCTTCCAGATTCGTGCAGCCATGGCTAAGGGTGATGATTCTTCCATCGAATCTCTGCAGCAGGCTATTACAGGTTCCCTCAAGGAAAAATTCGGCAGCGACAACATTGCAATTGTAAAGACAGACTTTGTTGGTTCAAGCTTCTCTGCAAGCAATGCCATGAAGTCCGTTGTTCTTGCATTAGTAACTCTTCTTGCAATCTGGATTTATGCTACAGTCCGCTTCCACTGGGATTTTGCAATGGGGTCAATCATCGCTCTTGTTCATGACTGTCTCATCATGTTTGCATTCATTTCGTGGACACAGGTTGAATTTTCAACAACATCATTTGCAGCTGTTCTTACAATCTTCGGTTACTCTATCAACGCAACTGTTGTTATCCTTGACCGTGTTCGTGAAAACATCAAGCTTGTTGATACAAAGGATTTCAAGGTTATTCTTGATACTTCCATCAGCGATACTTTGAGCCGTTCTGTTATTACAACAGTGACAACTCTCTTTGCTTCTGTTTCGCTCCTTGTATTTACATCTGGAAGCATCCGTGACTTTGCACAGATCCTCACAGTTGGTCTCATCTCTGGATGTTACTCGTCTATGTTCATCAGCTCTGGTTTCATTTCATGGGCACGCCGCAACTGGCAGCCTGGTGAATGGGCTAACCACGTAAAGCCACACAGCAAATAATTAATAATTAGAAATTATTGATTCATAATTAGGGCTCCGCCTGCATCGTGATGAAAATCGCTTTGCGGACGGAGTTTTTTTTGCTTTGCGGTTCTGCCTGGGAGCATATTCTATTTAATTCCTATTTATTGTATATTTTCATTATGAAAATAATTCGTGCTGCGGTGCTTGGCTTTTGTTTTGGTGTGCGGCGTGCTGTTGAGACCGCTGAAAAAGCAATTGAAGAGAATTCCTGTTCCGAAGAAAGCATATATACCCTTGGACCCCTGGTTCATAATCCTCTTGTCATGGATTCTCTTCTGAACCGTGGAGTTCAGGTAATTGATGAAAGCAGTTTCGGCAGGCTGAATTCCAGTTCCGTCGTAATAATCAGAGCTCATGGAACTACACCAGCTGTTATAGAAAATCTTGAAAGGCATAAAGTTAAAATCCTTGATGCCACATGCCCTAAGGTTCATCTGAGCCAGAAGCGCGCTAAGGAATGGTCAGAAAAAGGTTACCGTATTGTGATTGCAGGCGACAAAAACCACGGGGAAGTCCTTAGCATTTCTTCGTATTCGAATAATAATTATGTAGTGATTGAAAATCTGCGGCAGGCGATGGATCTGGTTCCGGCTGAAAAAAATGTGCTCATTGCTCAGACAACTTTCAGTCCAAATGAATTTGAGAAGATCAAGAAAGTAATGATGGAAAAAGATCCTGAAATCCAGGTGTTCAATTCGATATGCTCTGCCACAATGGAACGTCAGGAAGCTCTTGTGGACCTGAAAGGAAAAGCTGATGGCATAATAGTCATAGGTGGGCGCAATTCGGCAAACACTAAACGGCTTTATGAGACTGCCTGTTCAATATGCGAAAAAGTTGCCCTCATCGAGGATGTCTCAGAGATTCCGGCCGAATTCCTTGAGTTGGAAACCGTTGCACTGACTGCGGGTGCAAGTACTCCGGATTCTGTTATTGATAATGCTGAGTTATTCCTTAAAAAGAAAAAAAATGATATAATATCTGAAAATTTAAACTGAACGGAATCTTCTTGAAATGAATCTGGGTGAAGGTTCCATTAGATGGTTTGTATATAGATTTTGGAGGTCTATCTTATGAAAAAGATTTTTGCTGTAGTTGCAGCTGTTGCAGTATCATCTGCTTCTTTGTTTGCCTATAATCCACCGATTGGAGGAGAAGAACTTTTCAGACTCACAAACCCTGAAATGCTCAGCGGTTCTTCTTCATCTGCTGCAGGTGGTCCGGCATTCAATGTAATCCCTGCATCGATCACTTACAATCCAGCTCTTCCTGCCGGAAGTGAAATCCTTACATTCGATGTAAGCGGAACCCTCTTTGCAAACCTTGACAAGGAAGATGGAGACAAGTCTGCTGGTGGAGCTTTTGAAATAGGTGTTCTTTATCCAACATCATGGGGTACATTCACAGCAACATTCAATTCTGTGATTTCAGAACTTTACAGAATGCCTCTTGGAAAGATCTATGATTTCCATGCAGGTGCTGCCAAGGACATCAACGACTGGCTTGCTGTCGGTTTGAATGTCTACTACCGTCACTATGCCGCGATCGGTGATGGTGATTCTGATTTTGCAGTCGGTGCTGATCTTGGAGCTTTTGCAAAGGTCGGTGATCTTGGATGTTTCAAGGATGCTCGCCTTGGTGCTTCTGTTCTCAACATAGGTAAGCCTGCAGACTGTCCTACAATGGGACTTGACAGATATGAGGAATCTTCAAAGTATCCTTCTATCTTTACTCCAAGAGTTGGATTTGCCGCAACAGTTGTTGAAAGCGGAAGCTGGAAGGCTGCTGTCAGTGCGGATGTTTCAATCCCTTCTTTCGTAAACTGCATTTCTGATGTTGGTGTTGAACTTGACTACGGAGAAGCCCTCAAGCTCAACCTTGCATGGCAGCTCAATATCCGTGAGTTTGCTGAAGGTAAGGATGGAATCTGTTCATGCTCATTTGGTGTTTCATACAAATTTGGAATCAACTCAGGAAAGCACAGCATGACACCTTCACTTGCTTCCCAGTATCTCTATGGCGGGCTTGCAGCAATAAGCGGCGGTGCCAGAGTGGATCTCGGACAGAAAGATACAGCTGGTGCTGAAATCCAGATGTGGTAATCTGCTTCAGAATAAAAACAGCGTTGTAAAGTATTGAAAAAGGGTCTGAAAATTATTAGGTTTGTGTTCTATGCCTGTAATGTCGGACCCTTTTTGTTTTGTAACGATTGAATATATAAAAGTGTTTAATAATCAGAGAAAGGAAACTTAAAAATGAAAAAGAAAACCATTAAGCTTGTTGAGGTTTCTGCATTTGCAGCTTTTGTTTTTGTAGGGACACAGATGTTTGCAGCTCCTAAGGCTGCCGAAAAAAAAGGACTGGCGGTAAGATATATTTCCCCAAATAATGACGGAATTCTTGATGAGCTCCTTGTAAATTTCAATATCGACAGCAAAGCAAAGAACTCCACTACCGGATACATCACTGCATGGAATCTCCGCATCCTCAACTCAAAGGGTGAGATCGTCCGCACGATCGGAAACAAGATTAAATTCCCTGAGGAAATCAATGCGAAGTCCATCGTAAAGCAGCTTGCCAGTAAAAAGGAAAGTGTTGAGATTCCGCCTTCGGTTTCATGGAACGGATATCTTGACGATGGTTCCCTTGCGGAAGACGGAACTTATTACTACCAGATCTGGACTCGCAAGGCCAACGGAAAGGAAAGCACTAGCGGAAAAGCAACTGTGATCGTAGACAATACGCCTCCGGCAATCAATCTTGTTCAGCTTTCAAGTGAAGAAAAGAATTTTGGTGAAGGAGACAAGGCAATCCTTCCTGTAAAACAATCAGGTTCTTCGGAAGAATTGTGGACTGCAAAAATCACCGACAAGAATGGAAAGGCTGTAAGAACATGGAGATGGGAAAAAGCCGCTCCTGATAAGATCGTCTGGAACGGAACTGATGACAACAGTGCGATTGTTCCGGATGGAATTTACACATATGAAATCACTTCCACCGACCTTGCAGGAAACGTTTCTGAAAAGGCAATGATTTCAAACATCATCTTCTCAGCAGAAAAACCTGAAATCGCAATTTCAATCTCCGGCAATTCGCTTGATTCAAGATTCTTTGCTCCAGCTCCAAAGGGGGAAATTGCAAAGGAAAGAAAGAATGTTTCATTTGATGTTTCGATTCCGTCTCCAAAAGCAAGCGTGAATTCCCTTGTTGCATGGGAAATCTGTGTTGTTGGAAAGTCTGACGACAACGTGCTCTATTCAGTTTCCGGAAAGAACAAGGCTATGGACAAGTTTGTTTTTGACGGTAAGGGCAAGGATGGAAAGATTCTTCCTGAAGGTGAATACCGTGCAAAGGTTACTGCCCGCTATCTTAACGGGTACGAACCAAAGGCTGTTTATTCCCCTGTCTTCGTTCTTGATAATGAGGCTCCTAACGCAGTTGTTTCTCTTCCTGCAAATACGGTATTCAACGGACAGGACCTTTTCAAGATCACACAGCAGGCAAGCAATGAAAATTCTTTCACAGGACCAAAGAACTGGGTCGGAAAGATTGTTGATCCTCAGGGAAAGGTTGTAAGACAGTACAGCTTCGGTTCATACCTTCCATCGACTGTGGAATGGAATGGTCTTGGAGAAGACGGTCAGTTCAAGGATAACAATTACAAGTATGTTCTTGAAGTTACAGAACTTGCCGGAAACAAGAGAACCGTTGAGACTTCGGAATTTACTCTTGATACAAGCAAGACTGAACTTGCGGTTTCTGTATCTCCAAATGCATTCTCTCCAAACGGTGATGGAGTTCAGGATAAGGTCACAATCACTCCTGTCGTCAATGCATCAAGCGGAATAAAGTCTTATGAAGTTGCAGTTGTCTCAAAGGGCAATGCCGTAAAGACATTCAAGGGCGAGGGTAAGATCCCTTCATCAATTGTCTGGGATGGTCTTTCTGACAGCGGAACAAGATGTGCTGACGGAGACTATATTGTAAAAATCAAGACTGTTGCAAACAGCGGTACTGAAGCTTCTGCTGAATCAGGAAAGCTTGTTCTGGATTCTGTACCACCTGCAATCGACCTTAGTGTTCCTTATGTTGTCTTCTCTCCGGAAGAAACAAGCACAAAGAAAATTCTCCCTGTCAAAGTTGAGAAGTCAACCAAGGAAGAACTCTGGACTGCTGAAATCCGTGATTCAAAGAAAAAGGCAGTCAAGACGATTACCTGGGAAAATGACAGCGCCAAGAGTTTTGACTGGGACGGAACTGATGACAACGGAAACAAGGTTGCAAACGGAAAGTATTCGATCGTTGTCTCTGCTTCTGATGTAGCCGGAAACAAGGGTAGTGCTTCAATTGATGAAATCACAGTCGATGCAAGACCTGTCATCGCCTATGTTACTGCTGAACTCAAGGGAATTTCTCCTAACGGAGATTCTGTTCTTGATGTCCAGAAGTTTGACATAAAGACATCGCTTGCCGAAGGAATTGCTTCATGGAAGTTTGATGTTGTAAATGAGAAGGGAGCAAGCGTAAAGCAGTTCTCTGACAAGGATCAAAAGAACCTTCCTGCAACAATCAACTGGGCTGGCGATACAGCAGACGGAAATGTTGCTGAAGGAATTTTCAGCGGTAGACTCCATATTGAATATGTGAAAGGTAATATTGTTGATGCAGAGACTTCAAAGTTCATCTGTACGACACAGGCTCCTGTCCTCAGTGTAAAGACTGCTCCTGCATACTTCAGTCCTGACAACGACGGTAATGATGATGATCTCTTTGTTCAGCTCAAGTGCAAGACTGTTGCAGGACTCAAGAACTGGTCATTCACAATTTATAATCCTATCAAGGATGAAAAGAAGCCTTTGAGCCCATTCTGGAAGACTGCAGGTAAAACTGTCATGACGGAACGTCTTGTCTGGGATGGCCGTGGTAACAATGGTGAAATCGTTCAGTCTGCTGAAGACTATCCTTATATTCTTGAGGCATATGATGAACTTGGAATGCATTCTACATACAAGGGAGTAATCAATGTAGACGTTCTCATCATCCAGGACGGAGACAAGCTCAAGATGCAGATCCCATCAATCATCTTCCGTGCAAATGCCGCAGACTTTGGTGTTCAGAAACTTGATGCAAAGGGCAACGTTAAAGAAAAGGGCATCACACAGGCACAGGCTGACAACAACCAGCGTATTCTCAAGCGTGTTGCGGAGATCCTCAACAAGTTCAAGGACTACAAGGTTACCGTTGTTGGTCATGCAAACCGTGTTACGGACAACGCCGATGAAGAAACAAAGGAACTTATTCCACTTTCTACAGCCCGTGCGGAATACGTAAAGAATCAGATTGTCAAACTTGGTGTCAAGGATTCACGCCTTTCATCTGAAGGTAAGGGTGGTACTGAACCAGTTGCAGACCGCAAGAACAGCGATGTAAACTGGAAGAACCGTCGTGTTGAATTCATTTTGCAGAAGTAAGACGTAACAGTAATAGTTTTAAAGCCGTGCAGATATGATGTGGAGAATTTTTCGTGTCATGAACGTGCGGCTTTTTTTTCAAAAAATAATCAATTTCCAGATTATGGTATTGACATTTTTTTTCATATTGATTAATATATGAACATCTTCGAGAAATCGATGCTCCTTTAGCTCAGTTGGTAGAGCAATGGACTGTTAATCCATGTGTCACTGGTTCAAGCCCAGTAAGGGGCGTAAAGCTTAGTAGTAACCTGCTAAGCTTTTTTTATTTTAAAAGTGCTGGTTCTATATGTAGTCAGGGCTTGAAGCCGTAATGTCGAAATAACCAATAACACTATACGCGGTGGTTTCGACTACGCTCAACCATCCTGAAAAAACTATTAGGACAGCTCCTTTTTTTTGTGTTAATAGATTTCTTGCCCCCCCGCAATTCTTGCGGCGGAAGTTAAGGAAGATGACGGCATCTAAAGGACATAAACTTCCGCCCAGGGAATTACAAAACAGCCTGTACAAGAATT
>JAEDDW010000129.1 GCA_016293645.1 Treponema sp.
TTGCATTTAATTTGACAATTCAAGTTTTAAACTTAAGAATGAATTGGGGACAGACCTTGTTTAGACCTTGTTTGAAAAACTTACCTGCGAGCTTGCTTGCGTGAGAGATTGGAGCACCGCCGAAGGCGTTCCGAAGCGAAGCGAAGGAATGGAGTGATAGCGGAAGTGCGCAAAGCTCGACGGCTTTAGCCGGCACGCCTGAAAAAACTTCTAAACATTGACTTATCGTGATTTATTTTAACAAAAAATCCCAAAAAATTATGGTATAATGATTATCCATGGTGATATTTGCGTAATAAATGAAGTTAATAAGAAATAAGATAATTCTTTTGGAGAAATAAATGGCAGTAAAAAAATCACAACTCTACAGCTCACTTTGGGCAAGCTGCGACAAACTTCGCGGCGGTATGGATGCCTCTCAATACAAAGACTACATTCTGACTCTTCTGTTTGTAAAATACGTTTCAGACAAATATAAAGATGACCCTTATGGGGCAATTGCAATTCCAAAAGGAGCAAGTTTTGAAGATCTTGTCGCATTAAAAGGAAACAAAAACATAGGCGAAGAAATCGATAAATTGATTGCAAAGCTTGCAGAAGCAAACAACCTTACAGGAATCATAAACAACGCTCACTTTAACGATGAATCAAAAATCGGCAAGGGCGATGAAATGGTGGACAAGCTTACAGGCCTTATTGCCATTTTTCAAAAGCCGGAACTTGATTTTAAAAACAACAAGGCAGAAGATGATGACCTTATCGGCGATGCTTACGAATATCTTATGCGAAACTTTGCTACTGCCAGCGGAAAAAGCAAGGGACAGTTCTATACACCTGCCGAAGTAAGCCGCATTCTTGCAAAAGTAATCGACATATCAAATTGTACAGATAAAAACGCAACAATCTATGACCCGGCTTGTGGTTCAGGTTCACTTTTGATTCGCGCCGCAAATGAAGCTCCATTCCCGCTTGCAATTTACGGCCAGGAAAAAGATATTTCCACCGCTGGTCTTGCAAAAATGAATGTAGTCCTTCATAACATTCCATCCGGAGAAATTCATTCAGACAACACTTTTTCTGATCCATGGTATAGAGATGATAATGATGACACCAAGCTTCGAAAGTTCGATTACATAGTAGCAAATCCGCCGTTCAGCATGAAAAACTGGATGGACGGTTTAAAGCCTTATGGCCGCTTTGATGATTATGACGAGCTTCCTCCAGAGAAAAACGGAGACTACGCATGGCTTTTGCATATCATCAAATCAATGAAAAATAACACTGGTAAAGCTGCTGTAATTCTTCCCCACGGAGTTTTGTTCCGCGGGAATGCAGAAGAATCAATCCGAAAGAACATAATCGACCGACATCTTATTAAAGGAATAATCGGACTTCCTGCAAACCTTTTTTATGGAACTGGAATCCCAGCCTGCATCATTGTTCTGGATAAAGAAAATACAGCAAACCGCACCGGCATTTTTATGATTGATGCCAGCCACGGCTTTATAAAAGACGGAGACAAAAACCGTCTTCGCGAGCAGGATATTTACAAAATCGTAACAACCTTTAATTCAATGACCGAAGTTCCAGGCTTCAGCCGTTTTGTTCCTTTTGCAGAAATCATCGAAAAGAACGCCTATAATCTGAATATTCCCCGCTACATCGATTCAAGCGAAAAAGAAGATTTGCAGAGCATCGAAGCGCATCTATACGGTGGAATCCCGCAGGATGATATAGACAATATTCCTCACTTCTGGAACGTATTCCCAAATCTTAAAAAAGAAATTTTTGGTGAATACACAGGACGAAAAGGCTTTTACAAACTGCTTATCCCAAAAGATGATGTTCACAAAACAATCACAGAAAACGCAGAGTTTCTTGAATACAACAAAAAAGTAAACAAGGCCTTTGAAGAATGGAAGACATTTGCAAATCCAATTCTTACAAACCTAAAGCCATCAGATTCAAACAAAGAAATCATCTTAAAGCTTTCAGAAGAAATTCTTTCTAAATTCACAAAGCTCGAACTGCTGGATAAATACGATGTTTATCAGGTGCTTCTTGCTTACTGGAACGAAACAATGAATGATGATGTGCTTCTTGTTATTCAGGATGAACTTGGTTACAAGCTCGCAAAAGTAACTGATGATATAAAGGAAGAACCAAAAGAAAACAAAAAGACAAAGAAGGATTCTGCAAAAGAAAAAAAGCCAAAGGAACCAAAAGTAATCGGCTGGGAAGGCCGCCTTATTCCAAAGCAGATTGTTCTTGATGCCTTTTTTGAAGCAGAACAGAAAGGGATTGAAAAAGCAGAAGAAAAACTTAGTCAGACAGAAAGCGAGTTTGAAGAATTTGTAGAAGAAAACTGCGTCGATGACGCAGAAGATGATGAACTTTCGCAGGAGTCTGAAATCCTTAAAAAATTCAAGACTTATGAAGCTTCTATAAAATCACAAAAGAAAACAATTGCCGACCTCAAAAAGAAGCTGGACGAAAACTGCCGCAAACGCTACGACACTTTTACCGACACAGAAATAACAGACCTTCTTGTAAACCGTAAATGGTATAAAACGATTGACCAGGGAATCCAGAACCTTTATGTAACAGTTGCAAATCATCTTACAAAACGAATTGTCCAACTCTACGAGCGATACGAAAACACATTGCCAGAACTCACCGCAAAACTGGAAGAAGAAGAAAAAGAAGTTTCCGCTCACCTTGCCCAGATGGGATTTAAGTTGTAGGAGAAAAATTTATGCAGAAAG
This sequence comes from Treponema sp., assembly GCA_016293645.1. Classification (GTDB taxonomy): domain Bacteria; phylum Spirochaetota; class Spirochaetia; order Treponematales; family Treponemataceae; genus Treponema_D. The sequence continues at coordinate 2,766 of JAEDDW010000129.1, forward strand.
TAAATGTAAAGGATACAAGCGTTAGTGTTATAAAATATGATGAAACAGATTTTATTTCTCTTACAGACATTGCAAAATTCAAGTCTGAAGAACCGAATGCCGTAATTGCAAACTGGCTTCGTAATAGAAATACAATTGAATACCTCGGAATTTGGGAAACTCTTTATAACACAGATTTTAACCCCCTCGAATTCGAGGGGTTTAAGAAAGAAGCAGGCTTAAATGCTTTTACACTTTCTCCAACAAAATGGATTGAATCAACAAATGCAAAAGGAATTATCGTAAGAAGTGGCCGCTATGGTGGAACTTATGCGCATAAAGACATTGCTTTCAAATTCGCAAGCTGGATTTCTGTTGAATTTGAGCTTTATTTCATAAAAGAATTTCAGCGATTAAAAGAGGAAGAACAAAAGCAACTTGGCTGGTCTGCAAAACGAGAACTTGCAAAAATCAATTATAGAATTCATACGGATGCTATAAAACAGAATCTTATCCCGCCAGAACTTACGCCAGCACAAAAGTCCTTTGTCTATGCTGATGAAGCTGATATGTTCAATGTTGCAATGTTCGGTATGACTGCAAGACAATGGCGTGAAATAAATCCTGAATTAAAAGGAAACATACGTGATTATGCTTCGATAAATCAGCTTATCTGCCTTAGCAATATGGAAAATTTGAACGCAGTTTTTATTAATGACGGAATTCCTCAAAGCGAACGCCTTGAAAAACTGAATAAAATTGCAATTCAGCAGATGAAAGTTCTAGAGAATATTGAAGACAGAAATCTTCTCACAGACAACTCAGGAGCAGATAAATGAAGCAGACAGAAGTTGGATTGATTCCTGATGATTGGGAAGTGAAAAGATTGGGAGATAATGTTGATATTTTACGCGGTGGGTCTCCTCGTCCAATAGAAAATTATCTTACCACCAAAGCTGATGGAATTAATTGGATAAAAATAGGTGATGTAAGACCAAATGATAAGTATATCCGCAAAACGGAAGAAAAAATAATTCCAGAAGGAAAATCTCGTTCTCGCGAAGTAAAGAAAGGTGATTTGATACTTTCAAATTCAATGAGTTTTGGTCGTCCTTATATTCTTGCTATAGACGGTTGTATACATGATGGTTGGCTTACGATTCAAAATTATTCAGAAAGTTTTGATAAAGAATTTTTATATTACCTTTTAGGTTCTGATGAAGTTTTTAAGCAATATGTTCAGATGGCAGCTGGAAGTAGTGTGCAAAATCTGAATAAAGAAAAAGTTGCAGATTTGCAATTGAAAGTTCCTCCTTTTGTCGAACAGCAACGAATCGCAAAAGCCCTTTCCGATGTAGATGCACTTATTTCCACAACAGAAAAACTGCTCCAAAAGAAAAAGAACATCAAACAGGGCACAATGCAAAATCTCCTCACCGGCAAAAAACGCCTTCCAGGTTTTGGTGATAAACAAACAGATTTGTTCGTACCTAACGGTACTCACACAAAAGAAGTGAAGGACGTTAGTCCTGAACAAA
>JAEDDW010000033.1 GCA_016293645.1 Treponema sp.
TACATGACACAGCTTCATGATGATGTTGTTGGACTTGATTCCGCAATTTTCCAGCACCACACAACATGGAAGGCTTCAGGCCACGCAGATCACTTCTCTGATCCAATGATTGACTGTCTCGAATGTCAGGCTCGCCACCGTGCAGACAAAATGATCGAAGACTATGTTGCTGCAAATCCAGACAAGAATCCTGGAAAGCCGGTTGATACAATGACACATGAAGAAATGGAAAACTTCATCAAGACAAACATCAACTGTCCAGTATGTGGAAGCAAGGAAAAGAAATATACAGCAGTTCGTGAATTCAACCTCATGTTCAAGACATACCAGGGTCCAATTGCTGATGAATCACACCTCATTTACCTCCGCCCAGAAACATGTCAGGGGATCTTCACAGACTTCAAGAGCATCGTTCAGTCAAACCGCATGAAGATTCCTTTCGGTGTTGCTCAGGTTGGTAAGTCATTCCGCAACGAAATCATTTTCAAGAACTTCATTTTCCGCACAGCTGAATTCGAACAGATGGAAATGGAATATTTCTGCAAGCCAGGTACAGAAGACGAAACTTTTGAACGCTGGAGAAAGGACCGCTGGGCATTCTACCTCAAGTACGGTATTCCGGAAGCACAGCTCAAGTGGCACCACCACGACAAGCTTGCTCACTACGCAAAGGATGCTTACGACATCACATACAACTTCCCGATTGGATTTGAAGAAATCGAAGGAATCCACTCAAGAACTGACTTTGACCTTTCACAGCATCAGGAATACTCAAAGAAGGATATGGCATACATCGACCAGGAAGATGGCAACAAGAAGTACATTCCTTATGTAGTTGAAACATCTGCCGGTCTTAACCGCAACTTCCTCATGTTCCTCTGTGAAGCATACGAAGAACAGAATGTAGCGGAAGCTGGACAGCCGGAAGACTACAGAACAGTTCTCCACCTCCATCCAAAGCTGGCACCAATTACAGTTGCAGTTCTCCCATTGATGAAGAAGGACGGACTTGCAGAAAAGGCAAAGGAAATCCAGAACATCCTTAAGGAAGATTTCGTAACTGACTACGACCAGAGCGGAACAGTCGGTAAGCGCTACCGCCGCCAGGATGAAGTTGGTACGCCATTCTGCGTAACAGTTGACTACGATACACTGGACAGTGCAAGTGCAAACTTCAACACAGTTACAGTTCGTAACCGTGACACAATGGCACAGGAACGCGTTAAGCTTGATGAACTTACCGGTTACATCTTCAACCAGATTAAGAACTACAACAAGTAATCAATAATTGATAATTCATAATGCATGATTGGTTTTTCCGGTTATGTGTTATGAATTGATGGAGTCTCTAAAAATTGCAATTTTTAGAGATGCCCTTAAATATGGGAGTTTCAGTAATTATGAATTGTGCATTCATAATTATGAATTGTGTTTATGGAATTCATTTCACTTGGAAAATCAAATCTTCTTGTTAGCAAAAACTCTTTTGGAGCAATGAGCCTTGACTGCAAGGAAATAGAAGCTTTTGGAGACGAGGCCGATGAAAAGGCATGCGGTATCGTGCACCACGCCTATTCCGGCGGAATGAATTTTTTTGATATCAGCCATTCAAGACCGGTCTGTGAGAAACGCCTGGGTGCTGCCCTCCACGGCATAAGGCATAATGTCATACTGGCGACAAAAACTTCAGGCCAGACTGCAGCAGAAATCCGTCATGATCTGAACGAGAGCCTTGATGCGCTGGAATCTGACTATATCGATCTATATCAGATTGAAAATCCCCTTGTCGTTCCGTTGAAGGATGGAAAAGACGGCCTATATAATGAACTTCTCACATTGAAAGACAAGGGAATCATCCATCACATTGGAATCGCTTCAGAAAATTATGAACTTATAAAGGAAGCTGTTGAATGCGGATTATATGAGACGGTTCAGTTTCCATTCAGCATGATTTCTTCAGATGAAGTTGTGGGTCTTGTAAAGCTCTGTGAAAAAAATGATGTCGGTTGCATTGCCATGCAGCCTCTTAACGGTGGAATCGTCAACAACATTCCGCTTGCTTTTGGTTTTTTCCAGCAGTTTGAGAATGTAGTTCCTGTTTGGGGAGCTCACACTGATGAAGAGCTGCAGCAGATTCTTTATTTCAACGAACATCCACCGGTAATAGATGATGAATTTAAAAAAGAGGTGGAAAATGTCCGCCTCTTCTTCAATTAAGTTTCCTCAAAAAGTTTTCATAATTTGACTAATTTGTAGTCTCTCCCAATGCGGCCTTCAGATCATTGGTTTCCTGTTCTGTCATTACGCGGATGATCTTGAGCATTTCTTCATCTGTCTGAACTATCTTTGCTGAGCCGTCTGTGTTGATTCCTCCGATGATTTTTACGATAGGATTCTTTGGACTTGCAGGTGAAACGTCAATTACCTGTCCGACTTTGCCGTTTGCAAGATATACATAGGCACCGATAGGGTAGAGCGAGACACTGTACAGCAATGCTTTTACGACTGTATCATCGTAAAGGTGGTTCGAGTTCTTAAGCATTTCAATCATGCCTTCATAGGTAGTACGGGCTTCCTTGAAATGACGTGGAGCTGTAATAGCCTCATATGAACATGCAACGGCAATGATTTTTGCATACGGAGAAATGTTTCCGCTGCGAAGGTGTCTAGGATAGCCGGAACCAGTTTCACGCTCGTGATGGTCAAGGACTCCAAGCTGGATTGTGAGAGGAAATCCTGCAGCTTTTACGATGTTGTATCCAATGACAGTATGTGTTGCCATCTGCGATTTTTCAGCAGGTGTCAAAGGTTTGTCATTCATGTAAAGCTGAGGAGGCAGACGGATCTGTCCAATCTCATGAAGAATACATGCAACCGTAAGTTCAATGAGTTTTTCATAAGGCATTTTGAGCTGAAGCCCGATTACAATTGCAAGTACGGCAGTTCTCATGCTGTGGCTTATGAGGAAGTTTTTGTTGCGTGCTTCGTAGCTTGGAGAAATTCTGAGGATGAATTTTTTTGTTTCTCTGACAAAGTTGCACAGTTCAAGAGCTTTTTCATTAAGTTCCGGTTGTGAGATTGTTTTGTGGGTTGAATACTTCGTGTAAACCTGATTTATGAAATCCATGAACTTTTCATAAGTCTTTTGTGCGGCTTCCATGTACTTTGTGTCTTCCTCTTCCGACATTGGAAGATCACTTCTTGCTCCGACAGAAAACTTGAGGGCTTCATCTGCAGCTCCCGGATTATGTGTCGAAAGATATGCTGACAAAGAAGTCTGAGCCTGCTTTGTTGTACCTTTGAAAACTTTCGTAACGCTTTGAGCACCCTGTGCTGGAGCTGACGGAGCAACCGTATCGTCAAAAGCTGAAAGATCCACACTTTCTGATGTCTTGAATTTGTCCGGAATCTGGTCCTGGGGAATTGAACTGGATTCGTCATCTACTCCAAACTCTGAAAGGTCTACAGATTCTGTCTTGCCAAGATCGAGCTTCTGTTTCTGTGAGAGTCCATTTGCTGCGTTTGTATTTGCTGCCTGTGGTGCGGAAGCTTTTGGTTCCGGGCCGTAAACTTCCTTGAATCCCCATTTTACCAGTGCTGAAAGCTGGTTCTGTGTGATTGGACATGGAGGAACTGCAATTAAAAACATCTTGTCCAACGTTACAGGTGAACTGAAATGAGTATTTGGTTTGATATCAGCAATCTTTATTGTATTCATATTATTCCCCATCATATTATCGGCATGAGGATTAATAATGATAATATTTTTTTTACATTATATTTATGTGAGAAGACAGTTTAAAAAATGAAAAGGCCAAAGCCTAAAACTTCTTTGACCTTTCCTCATGGAGATTTTATAAAGCAAACTTAGTTGCATACTGTGGTCTCATCTCTTACACAGGCGTCTGGATGTCTTTCTTTTGAAAAGAACCGTCTGTATAATTCTATCACAGCACGCTTATATTATCGGTTCTGAATTTTAAAAACTTGAGAAGAATCTATTAAATAGTTTTACGGATGAAAGAATCTGTGTGTAGATGAGTTTTGAATACTGTATCGGATACATTTCTTTTTCGAATTCGTTTCCACACGGAATCTCTTTTGCCATTTTGTCCAGCTGACGTTTTGTAGGAAACACGAGGGAAGCGGAATTTTTTGCATCGGAATTCAAGATATGATTGTCAATGTCTGAGAGTATGTCTAGAGACTGTCTTATTTTTGTCCTGTCCCTTAGTGCCTTTGATGTGATGTCGATGCCTTTCTTTGCAAGGTTTTCCAGCTCTACAAGATCTTCTGAAAATTTTTTCTTCATTGATTCAAAAAGCAATTTGTCAGGGAGGGAACTTCTGTTTCTTTCTGCATTGGCTAAGAATTCTTTCTTTTCATTTTCAATGACCGGGAATTCCAGGAAGCTGGAGATGGAGAAAATTTCGATTCCCTTGATGGCCAGGCTTTCCGGTGTAAGTGTGAAAGTCTCAGTTCCGTAGCTGCGCGACTGGGTGCATTGTGTCTCAAACCACCAGGAGAAAAGTCTCATTCTTTTGTCCGTAATGATGTCATTGCCGTTGTAGTCTTTTTCAATCGTCGGATTAGCACTGAACAAGGCTGCTGAATTTGCCGTTTCCGATGTCTTTGTTCTGGAACTTTCCGCATGAGCCTTTTCCTCAAATTTTGATCCGCGAATGTGGGTTTCTTTTCCCGGGTACCCAAGATCCATTCCGGCCATGAAGATCCTGGATGCTTTGCAAAGCCGTGCAAAGTCCCATGCACTTGTGGTGACGCTTCCTCCCGCTGCAAGTTTTCCTTTTTCTCCGGTCTGTGATTCAAAAAACTGTCCGATCGGGAACAATGATGAAAAAAGAACTGTTTCCCTGCACTTGAATCTCAACACGGAAGGGTATGCGGCGATTTCTGTAATCAGAATGGAGGAAGGTGCAGAAAGAAACTCCAGATGCAATGAGCAGTAATATTGAGGGTCTGCCAGGATTATGAAGTCCGGCTCGACATTCTGTCTTAGACACGCATGAAGTGCTGTGTCGACGCAGATTATCATGGCGCGTTTCTTGATTTCCTCAAGGTGTGGAAGAATTGATTCAAGGGATGGACCTGCTGCAAGTATAACAAATGGAATTTCTTTCCCAAGATTTCTGTATTTATTTACTCCGTCCAGTGATTGAAGGTAGTCCAAATTCCTGCAGCTGTTGTTCAGCCAAAGCTGAGCAAATTTCTCAAGTGTGTTTGTGTTTATCTCTTCTTTCTGTGAATTCTGCTTAAGGGTATTTTCCACGGCAGAAAAGTAGTTTTCACTGTGGGCGCATTGTGCCTTTGTTTTATATACTGCTGTAGCTTCGGTCTTGCATTTGCCAAGCAACGCGCTGACTTCTTCCTCACCGGCTCCCAGTAGAAGAATTATTTTTTTGTGTCTGAAAACATCACTCCAGTCAAGCACATCGATTGCGGAAAAAAATCTTGATGGATCTTTTTCTACGAGAATCATTGTCGCATCAGGATGTTTTTTTGCAAATTCTATTGGACCATAGCCAAGTCCAAACCCAAGGAATATGACAGTGTCATGATTTTTGGGATCAAACGATGAAATGAGTGTTTCAGCTTCTTTTACAGGATTGTACTTCGAGTGGAGCAGAAGGCCGTTGTATTTTGCGGTAACAGTCCCGTTTCTACCTTCTTCAAGAACAAGGTCATCGGATTTTTTTGTTTCCAGGGACTTTGATAGTTCCGGAAACCTCTGATTGAACAGATCGATGTTTTTATTCCAAAAAGAGTTCAATTGTCATGTTCTCCGTAACAGGTGTTCCGGGTTCCGGATTCTGGTCTACAACCCAACCTTCACCGTCGATTACAATTTTTATGTCCTCTTTGTCCAGTAGAGGAAGAAGATCTCTTTTTGATCGTCCCTTGAAGTCAGGTACGACCTTTGAAATTGAAAGAGGTTTTATTTCACTCAATGAGAATTTTCCGGAATGTTCAAGGCTTGCTGCATTTTCTCTGTTGATTCCAAGATGATCGATGATTTCATCTGCAGCTTTTGCGATTACTGGAGCAACGATGCGGCCTGCGTATGTCTCTCCCTTTGCTTTCTGAATTACAATGTACAGAATGATCTGAGGATTGTTTACAGGAAATATCGACATGCAGTTTGAAAGAAAGTCCGTGCGGCTGTACCCACCGTTGATTGGATCTGCCATCTGAGCTGTTCCTGTCTTTACACCGATGGAAATGTCCCTGAGGGATGCTTTTGATCCAGTTCCACTTTGTGCTGTAGTCTCCATGCAGCTTAAAAGATAGTCTGCTGTAGCTGACCGGAGCACTCTGTTGCCATAGGTCGTTTCATGCTTATATTTTATGTTCCCGTCGATGTCTGTGATTCTCTGGATGAATGTTGGTCTTATGAGAACTCCCTTGTTTGCAAGAACAGTCGCAGCCTGAACCATCTGGATTGCGCTTACGCTGATTTCCTGTCCGATCGACATTGTAGGTTTGCTTCGTGCGGACCAGTATTTGTCTGTCTGGTTTTTTACTGAACCTCTTGTCTCGGAAGGGAGTTCAACTCCTGTTCTTTCACCAAAACCAAATCTTCTGATGTATGAAAGGAATTCATCCGTGCTGATTTTTTCACTCATCTGAGCAAGTGCGTCATTGCACGAAAATTTCAATGCCGTTCTTGCGTTGAGCCAGCCGTGGTGTTCAAGGCATGTGATCTTTATTGTTTCACCAAGGTTTGTCCTGCGCTGATAGATTCCGTCACAGAGAAAACTGTCGTCAGCTGTGATCGACGAAGAATCAAGAAATGAAGCGACAGAGAAAATCTTGAAGACACTTCCAGGTTCATAGGCTGTAACGGAAGCCCTGTCTGTTCTTTCTGCTGTTGTTGCAGCTCCGTATTTATTAAGGTTTGCTGAAGGCAGACTTATGTATGAAAGAATTTCTCCGTTGGTTGCGTCGGCTGCAATGAGCATGATGCTTTCCGCCTGCGTTTCCTTCATTGCTTCTGCTGCGATTTTCTGAAGCTTGTACTGGAGTCCTGCATCGATGGTCAGGTAAACATTGTCGCCGTGTATTGTTCCGGTTGAATTTGAATCAATCTCTGGAGACAGCACTGACTGCTGGGAATATTCTATTCCGCTCAGTCCGGTTCCGTCGTCGCCCATAAAACCTATGAGCTGGCTTGCAAGATTGTTTTCAGGATAGATGCGGCCAGGAATTCTGTCAAAGCTTGTGAAATTTGAAAAACTGTTTTCAGATACGATTCTTGTGAGTTCGTCGTACTGATCCTGTGTGACTTTCTTCCTTAAATAGACAAAGCTTGACTTTATGTTGTTTTCAATTTTGCTTTGGATCTCTTCAGGATCGCAGTTCAGGGTTGGAGCAATTTTTTTTGCAAAGAAAGCCGGATCTTTTATGAGCTTTGGAGTTACTACAAGATGATAGAAATTTGTCTGTACGGCCAGCGGTTTTCCGTTTCTGTCCACAATGGAACCTCTTTCAACAACTGGTGCAGGAGGAATCAATTTCCTTCTTGGTCCGAATGCAAGCACTGTGAATTTTACGATTACCGCTATGAAAACCAGACTGAAAACAGAGAGAGTGAATATAACTCCGCCTTTCTTAAAATGAGACATCATCTTACCGTAATCCTGCCCAATATATTTTCCTGAGGAACAAAACCGTAGGTTCTGGAATCAATTGAATTGGAATAGTTGTCACCAATTGCAAGAATGGTTCCTTCAGGTACAGAAGTAGTTTCTTTCAACAGATTGTATTGCAATTCTGTCAACGGGTACTCTTTCTTGTTTGCAGTCAAAGTATATCCCGATTCAGTTGAATATTCTAGTATAGTGTTTTCTATGGCGACGCATCGTTTTACCACAAGTCTGTTCTTATAGAGGAAAACAACAATGTCGTTTTCTTGTGGACTGTTCCAGCTGAACAGACGGCTGCTTCCAAAAGGTTCGGTGATTCCATAGGCAAGCTTGTTGACGAAAATTTTCTGACCATCGGATAGGGTAGGTTCCATTGATTTTCCCTGGACTTCAAGTATGTCGAGAAAGAAAAATTTTATTATGATGCCTATACAGATGCCTGTAAGTAAAGTCAGGGCATACCTTGGGACCTTGATTTTCCTCATACCATATAATCGACAGTATTTGATCATTTTTTTAGGTCGCAGACAATTAATTTCTGTTTCTCTAATATTGCTTCGTTTTTCTGTCGATAATTGGAATATGGAAGTAATTGATTGTTTTGAAATCAGCGGCAGACCACGTGTAAGAAAGCCAAGGGCAAAGGCTGTTGCTTTGAACTCCAAAAGACAGGTAAAGAGAAATCCGGTGTTCTCTTATGGAAATGACGGGTTTGAAAAATCAAAGATATCTCTCGCATCAGTTTTAAGAAACATCAAGGCCAATTGCATTCTTCTTTGCAAGAATGTAAGACAGAGCGCAAAAATCATGCTTGTTGTTCCGGCTACGGTGCTGCTCTGTGCTGTTCCTTACGGAGTGTCAAAAATTATTTCCTGGCAGAACAGTTTTGTACATCAGCTTGATATGACTTCTTCTGTAAATTCAGAGGCGGAACTCCTTGATGGTGCCATGACTGAATTCGCTTTTGGAAAAACAAGTTATTACGACAGCGATGGAAACATCTTTGACGAAGACAGCGTGAAGCTTGTTTCATCAGCAAAGAATCTGAAGCAGGCTGTAAGTTTCCAGAATTATACAGTGAAGGCAGGTGACACCATCAGCGGAATCTGCCAGAAATTTGGGCTGTCAAACATTTCGACATTGATCGCCGTAAACAACATCGGCAACGTTCGTTCCGTCTATACAGGACAGAAACTGAAGGTTCCTTCCGCAGACGGACTTATTCATACTGTCGCAAAAAATGAATCCATAGGTTCAATCGCAAAAAAATATAATGCTTCCGTGACAGATATCATTGATACAAATGATCTGTCTTCTGAAGTTCTTATAGAAGGAACATCACTTTTTATTCCAGGGGCAAGACTTGATTCAAATACACTTCAGAAAGCAATGGGAGAAATTTTCACAAATCCATTGAAGTGCAAGTACAGGATCACATCAAGATTTGGATATAGGCTTGATCCTATCACCGGAGTTGCTTCGACACACAAAGGCGTTGATCTTGCCTGCCCTACAGGAACTCCAATCTATGCGGCCCGCAGCGGAAAAGTACTCAAGTCGTCTTTTTCACCTCTCTATGGAAACTATGTTGTCATTGAACATGTGGATGGTTATCAGACACTGTATGCCCATATGAGCAAATCCCTGGCAAAGAAAGGTGACAGGGTTTCTCAGGGAACAAAAATCGGTCTTGTTGGAAGCACTGGATATTCAACTGGCGCACACCTCCACCTGACAGTATATAAAAACTCAAAGCCAATTGATCCTTTCACGGTTCTAAAATAACCGGTTCTTAAGAGAATATGGAGACGAAAATGAAGAATAAAAAACTGCTGATTTTTTTCCTGGGCATAATAATTTTGATTTCAGCTTCTCATGTCTACGCAAAGGTTAGATATGATGGAATCGATTTAAACCCTGATGGCAGAATTCTGTATACTTCTGTTCGACATGTGCCGGGAGTTCCTGATTACAAGAGTCTGTATTGCGCCAGACTTGGTGAAGAGAGGATCAATGGAATTCCTGAGATTCTTACATGCTTTCCTGAAAGAATGGAACTCCTTTGTGATGAAAAAGTTCTTCAGATCAGAAACATGAACGGCATTTCAAGATTCAGCATTGATGACGGAAAAATCATGCATATTACGGAAAACAGCAGACTTTCAAAGTCCTACGCAAGAACCTATCCGGTTTCCGTAAGCTGCGATGGAAAATGGTATTGCTGTGTGGAACGTGCTAAAAATGCCACAGGTCGACTTGTCTTGATAAATTCAAAAACCATGCTCAGAAAAATTCTTGTTGAGAATGTTGATATTGATTATTCAGATATCAGGGTAAAATGGTCTCCTGATGGAAAAGCAATCCTCTACGAGAACAACAATGCAGTTTACTTTGCTACTCCTGATGCTGTCTTTAAAAATCTGCAGATCAATGAAACTTTCAGAAAGATCGGCGACGGAACAATTGAAAGCGTTCAGTGGACGCAGGACAGAAAAATAATCTATCTGAAAAATGACATCGTCTATAAGATCGAACAGAATGAACTTTATACCCGCGGTTTATATTCAACTCTTGTCGGAAGCGGTGAAATCATCGGAAGACTTCCTGTCTCCTTTGACGGGATCAGAGACAAATTCTGGTGCAACTCAAATGGAAGTAAACTTGCAGTAATTTCCAATGGTAACATTCTGTCTCTCTATTCCATGAACCAGAAAGAAAAGAATGACTACATTAAAATCGACATGATCTATACACTCACTGAGATGAGCGGAACATGTCTCGGTCATAGAATTTTCTGGAACGGAGACAAGCCTGTTCTCTGGGTCGATTCCCTTGACTATGAATCAAATGAGAAGACAAGCAATATCTATGCGATTGAGGAAGAATTGAATTATATTTTCCAGGCAAAGAATACCATTGAGCCTGTTGTTTCTTCCGATTTCAAAAAAATTGCCTATACAGACAACGGAACATTGCGTATATTCGATATTTCCAATATGACGGAAACTGCGTCTTATAACGATGATGATGTTGTTTCTGTCGCATGGTGTGGAAAAAATTCTCTTTACGCCGGTGGAAAAAATACAATCAGCAGATTCAATATCATCACACGTGATGTTGAACGCGTTCTTGTTTCCTCAGTAGAAAAAGCTTACTGGGAGTCAGGAATGGTGATCGCAAAGTCTGCTGATGGAAAAACAACATATTGCTACGATACTGAAAATAAGACCTGGAAAAATTATGAACTTCCTGAAATCGTTCTAAATGCAAATGACAGGAACGGTAATTTCCGTGTCTTCCTCAGCGAAGCGGCAAATCCTGATTATGAAAATACAATCCTTGTGCGCTATCTTTCAGGAAAAGCATTGACATATTCTGTGTTCCCTGAATCTTTGAAAAATGAAAAAAAGAACAACAGGGTTGCATTGGTTTTCGATGCACTTGAAAATTCTGAAGGGCTTGGAAATGTGCTATATATCTTGTCTGAATTTGGCATCAAAGGAACATTCTTCCTTAATGGCGAATTCATCAGAAGATATCCACAGAAAACGCAGCTTATAGCAAACTCACGGAATGAATGTGCTTCCATGTTCTATACGACTGCAGATCTTGTTGCCGGAAATTTTGTCATTGATGACAGTTTCATCACCCGTGGTCTTGCACGCAATGAGGATGAATTCTTTGCCGCTACAAAAAAAGAACTCTCATTAATGTGGCATGCTCCTGAATATCATGACAACGAGATCATCAGGAATGCGGGTAAATCCGCAGGATACCAGTATGTCAGTGCTTTTTCTGGAATCAATGACAAAGTGACCTATGAGATTTCTGCAAAAACAGATGTTGAATATAAGTCTGCAAGTGAACTGATAGACTTGATTACGGAAGAACTTCATGACGGAATGATAATTCCGGTTTCAATAGGAAAAACTTCTGGCACCAGAAAAGATTATCTGTATGAAAAACTGGATCTTCTCATATCTGCAATTCTTGACAAGGGTTATGAAATTACAGATGTGAGAGGTCTAAAGCAGTGATGCTGTCTTAGCAACAATATTTCCCCAGAGCCGGAACAATACTCCGGCCTTTTTGTTTTCTCTGTCGGCTACAAGTGGAATTTTTCTGAGGGTTTTTCCGTCCAGGGAATAATTAAGAAACCCAAGTTCCTGTCCGCACTGTATTTCTCCGTTGATGTATGGAGGAATACTTGCAGTTACTTCAATCATAGAGGCGGCTTCCTCCGGTGTTGCACCGGCGATGAACGGTACTGAAAATTTTTCATCCAGTGCCGGAACAAGTCTTATGCTTCTGTATTCTGTACCGGAACAACCGATTGTGTAATTTCTCTCTTTTCCATTTCCTTTGTAGGGGGCGAATCTTGAGAACGCAAATTCCATCAATGTCGTTCCGTCCTGGATCCTGAATTTATTCCCCTGTACACTTCCTCGGCCTGGACCTTTCATTGTGATTGAAATGAATCTTCTTCCGTTGCGTTCTGAAGTCAAGGCGATGTTGTATCCGCTTTCATAAATGAAACCTGTCTTGAGTCCATCGCATCCGTCCAGAAGACCTAGAAGCTTGTTTGTGTTGTACTGTATTACAGCCTGTCTGTCTCCCTGGTCTTTCTGTTCCTTCGGAAGATTTTTTTCAAGAGGGTAGCGGAGAACTTTCTGACTGTGATAGTCCTTTATTGATTCTGGGAATTTTTCAATGTATTTTCTGCAGAATGCGGCAAACTCTCTGGCTGTCGTAATATTTTTTTCACTGTATCCGCTGGATTCGACGAAATGGGTTTTTTTTAAGCCAAGATCACTTATAACCTTGTTCATCCTTTCAACAAAGGATTCCATGTCCTTGCATATGTATGTTGCGACTGCTATGGAAGCATCGTTTCCGCTTGCAATGGCAAGTCCAAGAAGCAGTTCACGTAGTGTTACAGACTGTCCCTGCGCAAGGAACATGATGGAAGCATCTGATGGAAGGTTTACTGCCCAGCTCTCCTTTGGAAGCGGTACTGTGTCGTCCAGGGATACTTCTCCATTTGCGACAGCCTCAAACACCACGTACATTTCGACCAGTTTTGTCATTGATGCCGGCGGAATAAGCATGTCCGCGTTTTTTTCAAAGAGTATGTTGCCTGTATCCTTGTCGATGATTATGGCGCTTTCAGCATTTATGAACAGATCCGCCGGGATTGTCTTGTATGGCAAAGGAGTGACAATTTTTGTCCTTGAAGGATAGTTTTGATTCAATGTGTCTTCCAGAAGTTCCGTCTGTGCTGTATTCAACGGCATAGGATCTTTTGGATTTACAAGGGAATGTACTGAAAATCCAAGTGCTGAAAAAAAAGTGATGAGAATCAATAATGATGCTGTAAGAATTATTCTTAGCCTTACGTATTTTCTTTTTGAGGTTTCAAACTCAATTGTATCGCTGTCAAAGTAATCCGGATAAAATGATTCCATTGCTAAATCCTGCTGCTTCTGTTTCTGAGAATCATGTCTGCAATGGTTATGGCTGTCATTGCTTCGATTACAGGAACAATACGTGGACAGAGACATACATCATGACGACCTTCGATGAGCATGTCGCATTCATTTCCTTCGATGTCGATAGTCTGCTGTGTCTGGTAAATGCTTGGAACAGGTTTTACTGCTGTACGGAAGACAAGATCATTTCCATTGGAAATTCCTCCAAGAATTCCTCCTGCATTGTTCGTTTCAAAAGAAGGGCCTTTTCTCATGAAGTCATTGTTTTCAAAACCGTTGCTGTCGGCTGCGTCAAATCCGCTTCCGAATTCAATACCTTTCACCGCACCGATTGAAACAACTGCATGAGCAAGCTCCGCATCAAGCTTGTCAAAAACCGGTTCCCCAAGTCCTGCCGGCAGTCCCTTTACGACACATTCAACGATTCCGCCGCATGAATTGCCCTGCTTGTGGTACTCTTCGATTTTCTGCTGCATGAGTACTGCTGCGTCCTTGTCTGCTGCACGGATCTGGTTTTTCTCGATTTCATCAAAGTCTACAACCGTTCCTTCGATTCCTGCAGCTTTTTTTGTGTATGCTGTGACAGAAATACCCATGGATTTGAGGAACATTTTTGCGAATGCACCGGCTGCAACACGTGCGCAGGTTTCTCTTCCGCTTGATCTTCCTCCGCCTCTGTAATCACGGATTCCGTATTTTTCATAGAATGTGTAGTCGGCGTGTCCTGGACGGAACTTGTTCTTGATGTTGTTGTAGTCGGAAGAATGCTGGTTTGAATTTCTTATGAGTATGGCGATTGCAGTTCCTGTTGTTCTCCCCTCGAAGATTCCGCTCAATACTTCAGCCTTGTCGTCTTCTTTTCTGTTTGTTACGGCTGCACTTTTTGCTCCCGGCTTTCTTCGGTCCATTTCATGCTGAAGGAAATTTTCGTCAAAGGAGATTCCTGAAGGGCATCCATCGATGATGCAGCCAAGACCTGCGCCGTGGCTTTCTCCAAATGTTGTGACTTTGAAAATCTGGCCAAAAGTATTTCCGCTCATAAAAAATCCCTTTTATCCTGCATTAGTTAAATTACGTTCCTAGAAAACTTAAAACATCAGTTTTTAAACTTCCTTGATTTTATCTGACTTTGTTGATTAACTCAACTCTACTGTGTACGTCAGCTTTTTTGAATATTTTTTTGTTATGGGTTGCGACAGTCTGTGGTGAGATGTTCAGCTGTGATGCTATTTCCTTGTCGCTTTTTCCTTCTATAATCAGAGTTGCGATTTCTTTTTCACGTGTTGAAAAATCATACTTCTCAAACACATCCTTGATCTCTTCGTTTCCTGAATCATTGTTTTTGTGATTCAAGTCATTGGACAGTGATGGACTTGCATCCTCAGTGTTGTTCAACTGTGTTTTGTGGGACAGCTGATTCTCTTTTGTTTTTGATTTTAAGAGTCTTGAAGAATTTTCAGAAATCTCAAAGGTAGTTTTATCAATTACAACATTGATTCGATCTGTTCCTGTTGCTTTTTCAAATCTGCATGTAAATGTAAATCTGCAGTCTTCATCCAAAGGAGTGATTTCAAAAACTCCATCGTATGTTTTTGAGGTTTCAAGTATGAAATTAAAATAGGTTTCATCGTTGAGACATTGAAGAAGTCCCTGTTCTGTTGATGGAAGTCCGGATTTAAGTCTGCAGGTTATTGTCAAAGTGAAAGAACCTTCTTTCTCTTCTGTGTATACGGAAAATCTTGCTCCTGGATTTGAAATATGAAATACGGCAAAGGGAATCGAAGTGAATATGAATTCAAGAATGCGGATGTCTGCCAGAATTATTGTGTCGCTTGCAATTGCCGTTGTGAGGGATGGTGTGCATTGATTGTCTTTTGCAAAAGTTTTTATTGTCTGCATGCAGCTGTTTGTGAAACTTAGAAGCTGTACAGGCTCTTTCTTTCCCGGTTCATCTTTTGTGAGTATCCTTATCGCTGTAAGCAGATCATTCATCTTTGAAGATTCTTTTTTTATAAGCTCAATGTATTCTGCATTTGTCGCTGAGAAGTTGAGTCTTGAAAGTATTCCGGCGGAATTCAGGATGGAAACGGATAGGCGTCTCAAAGGTGTAGTTACAGTATCAACAAGTCTTTTTATTTTCTGGTGTTCAATGAATTGTTCTTCAAGTTCCTGATATTCCCTTTGTACAAACTGATATCTTACATTGAATCTTTTTCCAAGTGTGTACAGAGCCGGAACTGTAAGCAGCAAGAATCCGAGAGTGGATGAAATTATTTCATTGATTGTGATGTTTTCCGGAAGTGCCATGGAAGTGAAATTGTTCAGCAGAAGAATGATCCTTAGAATTATCGATGCGATGAATACAGCAATCCATGGAATGAAAATAACTTTCTTTTCAATGTCGCTGGATCTTATGTTTCTGAATATTCCGCATAACAGGAGAATTTTCTGGATTATTGAGATCACTATATAGGCAATGAACATCTTCATTGGTGATGAAATTGTCGTGATGATTATTATCTCGATCAGTACAGTCTCAAAAATAATTGGTGTTGTTTTTGTTATGATAGGCCTGGTGTTCTTTATTGAAAAGAAAAATCCAGCGCTTATGGCAAGAAACAGGACTTGAAGTCCGTCTACGATGTATTCTATTTTATTTGAATTCGGAATGTAATTGATGAAATTCCAGATGAGTACCGGACCGGTTCCTCTTGCCTGCATTGCTTTTATGATATAACAAAGAGCTGAAAATGCAAGAAACAGATAGGCATGATCTTTGAGAAGAAGTCCTGTAAGGAGCAGTCCAAAGAAGATACAGATGGCGATTCCTCCTGTGAAACAGAGTCTTGAGATGATTCGACTTGTGGACTGATAGAATTTTATGTTTGAAATGATTTTGATTTTGACGGGAGAACCTGTGTTTGATGTCAGTCTAAGTCTTATGTGTGTTACATCTTTGTTTTCATCGAAAAGGTTTTTCATCAATGGTATCATCTGTGTTATGGCAACCATGGACATCTCTGTTTTGTTTATGTTTCGTCCGGTTCTTCCGATCAGGTTCCATTTTCCATCGTAGAAGGCAAATGCTTCTGCAAAATCAATATGCTCGTTTCCAAGATTGATAAGATGTCTTTGGCCGTCAAAATTAAGGGGTTTGTTTATTTCAAGGTCAAACCATAGAATTCCCTCAAAATATTTTGGTTTGTATGGATTATCAATAGGGATGAAGCTTTCGTCTGGAATATCGTTGCATTTCATGGAACCGGTCGGATCCTTGAATATTTTAAGTCTTACGCTGAGTTCCGTACTTTTTAGGAGGGGTACACTTTCTTCTGTGAGGTGAGGTCTGTACGGCGAATTTGACAGGTTTTGTGGGAAAATATAAAAAACGGTGAAAAACAGGGTAAAAATTAGGGATAGTGATTTTTTAGAATATACCATAACTGTAAGTATAACTAAAGTTATTGAAAATTCAAGGAGATTTTACCCTGATTATGGTAGCAAAATACCTTATTTATGGTATGCTATTCAAGTTGCATCCCATACCCTGTGTAATTAATATCTCTGCCATAAGGTTGAAAGAGATTAAATAAATCTGCAGCCGTAGTGTCAGGTGCTATGGCTGTGAATGTAAAAATGTTGCAAAGTAAAAAACATTGAAAAAAGTAGTTTCTGTGACCTCCAAAAGGAACCGACATTGTTCGGTTCTTTTTTTTTCTGCTGAAATTGATCAGTAGATCAGGGCTGTATTTCGTGATGGGTAGTTTTAAATGTGTTCTTTATTGATTTTTTCTATATAAAGTGCAATAATTCGCCATAATTTCAATAATAATTAGGAGTTCAATTATGGCAGCAATTCACGGTGCTTACACAGCAATGATTACGCCGATGAACGCTGACGGATCTGTTGATTACGACGGATTTGCCAAGAACGTTCAGTTTCAGTTGGATCAGGGAATTGACGGACTTTTGCCTTTAGGAACTACAGGTGAAACTCCAACCCTCACAGAAGATGAAGAAGACAAGATCATCGACATCGCAATAAAACAGGTTAAAGAATTCAACGCAAAGACTGGCAAAGACGTTAAGGTAATGATTGGAGCAGGAAGCAACTGTACCCTTGATGCAGTACGATATGTTGAACGCGCAAAGGCAAAGGGTGCTGATTTTGCACTTGTTGTCACTCCATATTATAATAAGCCAAGTGATGAAGGCATCTTCCGCCATTATGAAGCAGTTTCAAAGGTTGGAATGCCAATCGTTGTGTATAATATTGCAGGACGCACAGGAAAGAACATTCCTACAGCAACCCTTGAACGCATTGCAAAACTCCCGAATGTTGTAGGCGTAAAGGAAGCTTCAGGAAACATCAACCAGATGATGGAAGTTATCGAAAAGATTAAACTTGCAAATTCTGAGTTCAGCGTAATGAGCGGTGATGACGGACTTACACTTCCATTGATGGCAGCAGGCGGAGACGGAATTATTTCCGTTGTTACAAACCTTGCTCCGGCTCTGGTTACACAGATGGCTCACTATTGTCTCGACGGAAATTTTGCAGAAGCACGCAAGATCCACTACAGACTTCAGCCATTCTTTAAGGCAGCTTTCGTAGACGGAAATCCAACAAGCATCAAGTATGCAATGAACTACAAGAAGATGCCTGCAGGTAGCGTTAGACTTCCACTGGTTGAAGTTACAGACAGTGCAAAGAAGGTTATTGAAGACGCTCTCGCAAAGTGCGGTCTCTAAGTTAATTAGGAATTGGGAATTGGGAATTCCTTTTCCTGCTTCCTGAATTGTTTTGTAAAAAAATCCGAATTAAGTTCGGAATGACAAATAAGGAAAATATTATGGCAGATAAAATTGCAGTAGGTGTTTTGGGCGCAACTGGTA
>JAEDDW010000006.1 GCA_016293645.1 Treponema sp.
GGGTGATGCTGAAGGTTCTCAGGAATCAATCGATGTTTCTGTTTTTGATGATGATCTGAATGATGATGTTGATGTAATTGATCAGTTCGAGCGTGAATCCCAGAGCCTTACAGCGGACATCGACTCATATGATGCAGATGCTTCAACAGATAATGAAATCCAATATGACATTGCTTTTGAAGATGAAACAGCATCTTCTGAAGAAAATGATTCTGCCGAAGATGATTTTTCATTTCTTGAAGATCCGGAATTCAACATCGATGAAAATGATGAACCTGTGGAATCTGAAGAAAATGAGGAAACCATCGACGATTCATTCATGCAGGATCAGATAATTTCCGGAATAAAAAATTCCGCAGAGGAAAATTTCCAAGCTGATACGGATGATGACGAACCTGAAGTCCAGGATGATTTTTCCGATGACGCAATTTCATTTGAAGATGATGAACATCCGGATGATACAGGCATTCAGGATGAGCCAATAGAGGAACTTCAGATCCAAAAGGACAGAACCGCTCAGTTTAATCCAGACACGACTGCCCTTGGTGACATATTTACTCAAATGGAAAACGATGCAAGACAAAAAGTCGAATTTGAGTCCAATGAAAATGTAGATCCTCTTGCACCTGCAGTTGTCGACAGCAATGGCAATCCAATAAAAACCGCAGTCACTGTTTCTTCCGACGGAACTACAAAGGCCGCTGTTGTTGTTCCGCCTAAAAAGAAAAAGAAAATGGGCGCATACAAAATCGACACAGACCTTCTTACTGCATATGCAGAAAATGAATACTGGGTCATCGACGAAGAGACAAAACAGGCTTCTCTCAACCTTCAGGAAACCCTAAAGGAATTCAGCATACAGGCAGAAGTCATCGGAATCCGCAAGGGACCTGTCGTAACAATGTTTGAAATCCTCCCGGCTCCTGGTGTCAAACTCTCTAAGATCGTTGGACTTGCCGACAACATCGCACTCCGTCTTGCGGCCCAGTCTGTACGTATCGTAGCACCAATTCCAGGTAAACGTGCCGTAGGTATTGAAATCCCTAACACAAACAGAGCCATCGTTTCTTTCCGTGAATGTATCGAACAGAATCGTCCTGAATGGAAGAAAATGTCTGTCCCTGTAATCCTTGGAAAGGACATTGAAGGCGAAACCCAGATCATGGATCTTGTAAAGACTCCTCACCTTCTTATCGCAGGATCCACTGGTGCAGGTAAATCTGTCTGCGTCAACAGCATGATCCTTTCAATTCTTTACAAACGCAGTCCAAGCGATGTAAAGATGATTTTGATAGACCCAAAGGTTGTTGAGCTCAAACTTTACAATCATATTCCGCATCTGCTTACTCCTGTCATCACAGAATCAAAGAAAGCAATGCAGGCCCTTCAGTATTGTCTCTGTGAAATGGAACGTCGCTATGCAGTTCTTGACAGCATGGGTTGCCGCGACATTTCAAGCTACAACCGCAAAATCGTTGAACAGCACATAGCCACAGAAAAGATTCCATATCTCATCGTCATCATCGATGAGTTTGCCGACCTTATGGCAACAACAGGAAAGCAGCTTGAAGGAGTTGTAGCACGTCTTTGTGCCATGTCGCGCGCCGTCGGAATCCATCTTGTTCTTGCGACACAGCGTCCATCAGTTGACGTCATCACGGGACTCATCAAAGCTAATATTCCAAGCCGTGTTGCATTCATGGTTGCAGCAAAGACAGACAGCCGCATCATCATTGATCAGGTAGGTGCTGAAAAACTTCTTGGCAAGGGTGACATGCTTTATGCAAGCGCAACCGATCCTTTCCCTGTGCGCATACAGGGTGCTTTTGTTTCCGACCAGGAAGTGGAAAATGTTGTTGAAGCCGTAAAGGAATGGGGAGAACCTGAATACATCGACGATGAGATTTTCGTTGATGATGAAGATGATGAATCAAACGGACAGATGTCTTTATTCAACGATGGGGCTGATGATCCATTATATGACAAGGCTCTCGACATAGTAATTCAGGCAGGCAAAGCAAGTGCCAGCTACATCCAGCGCAGGCTAAGCATCGGTTACAACCGAGCAGCACGACTTGTTGAACTTATGGAAGAACGCGGAATTGTTGGTCCAGCAAACGGATCAAAACCACGTGAAATAATCCATATGCCATAAATAATTGCTCAAATTGAAACAAAGTTTTTTTGCAGTTTCAACAAACTATGATATAATCGGAGGTAGATATGGAAGAAACAAAAAATGAAACAACAATGAACATTTTGACTCAGTTCCAGAATCTCCAGCAGTCTGGTATGCTTTCTTCTGTTGAGAATCTCAAGAGAGAAAACACAGATCTCATCCGTATCGTAAATGACATATCACATCTCATTTCTTTAACTGAAGTTGATTCCATGATCGACTTCCTGTGTTCAAGATTTCTTGAGTATTTTATTCCTGACCGGCTTGTTTTTCTTTTTCAACCACCGCGAAAAAAACAAATGAGACAATATGTCTACCGTAGGCTTGAAAAAACAAATGAAGACTTTAACTCCGGTTGTTTTGCTTACTTCAAGGAATACTTCGACAAGATATCCAACCATGAAGAATCTGGTGCTGTTTATTATTATGATGATATAAAAGACAATCTTCCTTCAGAAGCAATTGATGAAGATCTCGTGGAACTCAATCCATATATTGTCATTCCTCTCATCGCCATTGGCGGTACTTACGGTATTGTTTTCATCACAAACAAAATCACGGAATCCGAATATACTGAATCCCAGATTTCCTATATTTCAAGAATTTTTTCCATTCTTTCAATTACCATGCAGAATGGCCTTCACTACGAATCATCAATCACTGATTCAAAGACTGGTCTTTATACAAACGATTTCTTCTTCTCAAGAATTACTGAAGTCATTTCACTTGTAAGGAGATACAACCAGACAGCTGCCGTTTTGATTCTGGACATCGACTTCTTCAAGAAATTCAACGACACTTACGGACATCTCGTTGGTGACAAAGTTCTCGTCTCCATCGCTAAATGCCTAAAAAAAACATTACGTACTGAAGACTGCATCGCACGTTTTGGTGGTGAAGAATTCTCCATACTTTTAACTCAATGCACTCCTCAGTCTGTTTACAATGTCGCTGAAAGAATCCGAAAAAATATTGAGGCCATGGTATTATACGAAAATGGCCAGCAATTGAAGGTTACTGTTTCAATTGGTGGTGTCATCATAGACAATCATGAAAATCTAGAACCACATTCACTTTTCAGAAAAGCAGACCAGGCTCTTTATTACTCTAAAAATCACGGTAGAAACCAGAGTACAATATATAAACTTGGGCTTCTTGATCTTGCACGCATGCATAACCGTGATTTTGATTTTCTCGATTGCAATGATGAGTAAATCAGTATTTATTGTATATGAAAAAAAGGGGCTGTCCAATAAGTATTCATGCCAGGGTCATTGAGCAATGTCGAAATGCCCGATACCACTATATGTGGTGGTTTCGACTAAGCTCAACCACCCTGAGATTACTTTTGGGACAGCCCCTTTTTTTCAATAGCCGTCGCTCATGCTGCGGTTGATGTCTCTCTGGAACAGTTCTGCGTAGGCAAGACTTCTTTTCTTAAGTTCTTCCTTAAGCTCCTGTGGAAATGGAAGGTATCTCCAGAATATTGCACGTACTTCCTTATCAAGTTTCTGTGTTCCCATAGATTCCTTTGTCATCCAGAGAATATAATCATCGATGAAGAACTGCTTGATGTCTCCCTTCATCTTATGTTCCTCAAGATACTGATAGTAGTGACCTGTAAGACCTTCACTCATCCAGTCAAAGGATGCCTTTTCCTTTGCAACCTGCCAGCGCAAATCAGCAACAGCAGTAAGACATGCTGTTTTCAAGTCACGAGGATACATCGGAATACAGATTCTTCCACGGCTCGAAAGCCTGTTGTATCTGTCAAAAGGTTCCCAGCAGAAACCAAAGTCTCCGTAGGATGGAACAAGCAGTGTGTATGGAACAATTCTATGAGGAACATTTTTATGGATACGGCAGAAGCACTGTGGATCAATTGATTCGATCCATGCAAGCTCGCGAATTACATTTTCACGGAAACCTGTAAACTTGTCGATACAATGAAAGAATTCTCTTGTAAACACAGGAAACTGATTTCCCTGACGACCACAAGTCATTTTGGCCATCTGCCTGATCGTATTCATTTCGCCGAGAATCTCTTCCTTTCCTACATTTACTTCCTCAACTACTTCAGAAGATTTGGCATTAAGACTTTCCTCAATGTTTTTTGCTTCCTTGAATTCATTAAGATAGTTTGTAAGTTCCTTGTCGTTTTTCTGAAGCTGACGGAAAATGTTAATTATATCACTGAACATCTTTCTCTGCAGATCAGTATAGGGGGCCTTGTGTGGCTCCAGTCCCATGAGAGGTTCATGAGTAAACAGATCCTGAATACGATTCATGACCTGTCCTTCAAGTGTCTGACGTTCTGCTTCCTTTGCATTCAAAAGACTTTCAGATGTCTGGATTTTTCCTGAGTTCTTGCTTTTAAGCTGCTGAATTCTCTGCTGTTCGCCAGCACCACCTTTATTGTTTCCTTTAGTCGGTGTTTCATCTGTCGTGGATGTTTTCATATGACCCAATGCGACGGATCTGATCCATTCATCCATATACAAAACCGGCTCATAGGTTGTATTTTTATCAATTGATTTAGCAAACATTTCCTTCTGCTCGACCGTCGCAAGAGAAGGAAGGAGAATTCCAAAGCGCATTGCCATTCTTTTGCAATCTGCAATTCCTGCACTTGCCATCTTTGGTGCAAGAGTTCTTAAAAATTCCCAATAAGCCGTGACTATCTGCTGACGATAGACTGTCTTATCTTTTTTATCCTGACAATTCAAGTATTTTACAAGGAGTGCATGAAGTCTCTGTGAACTCTGGCCTTCTCCTGTGAGACATTTTTTATAATAGCATGGATCATCATAATATTTATTCGGCTCATCATTAAAGTATTTTTCGATTGCCCTGAATTCCTTGATATTGAGATCCACTTCCGGAACACAACCAAGCATCTTTGGCTTGCCCATGCTCTCTTTTTTTTCTTCCACGTAATTATTGAAATCTTTATTATTAGATTCACCTATAAATGAAAATAAATTATCTTCAGGAGAAAAAGGAGATGAAGATGATGTGTCAGTACTTCCTTCATCATCAGAAAAAAGTGCTGCAATACTCGGATCAATATCATCATTAAAAGCCATTTAAGTCTCCTTAGGGGAAATATTTTCGCCAATAATTATATCATGGCATTTTAAAACTTGTAAAGAAAACTTCCACAGACCTTGTCTTATAAGGATCCCTTTCCTGAGATATCAATGACAGAATTTCTTATAATGAAATCAGCCGGAACTCTTACACAATCATTTACCGGTATTCCAACAAGACGATTCATCAATATTTCAGCTGATAACTCTCCGATCAATGAACGATTCTGACGAAAAGTTGTCAATGAAGGACTAAAAAATTCTGACGCCTGTTCATCATCAAAACCAATTACGGAAATGTCTTCAGGCATCCTTAAACCTATGGAAGAAAGATATTCCATGGCGCCGAAAGCCATATTATCGTTGGCAACAAACAAAGCAGTAAGATCAGGATGTCTTTTATGGAGATTTCTCATGCCTTCATAGCCGACTTTTCTTGTCCAGAAATTGCAGTATTCTGTTTTGCTGTCATCATATTCAATACCATTTTCAACAAGGGCCTGCTTGAAACCATCAAGTCTTTCTTTTGCAGCAAGATTGAAATTTGTGAAAGATCCGGAAATGTATCCTATTTTTCTGTGTCCGTTTTTGATCAGAAATTTTCCAGCCTCATAGCCAGCTTCAAAATTTGCTGTCAATACAGACGGAACTCCTGGAATCAAAAAATTTGTAGAAACACACGGAATATCGGACCCCGCAAGTTCAATTATCTCGTCATCAAATTTCAACGGATTGATTATGATCACAGCATCAACGTTTCTATGGTAACAATGTTCAAGATATGACCTTCTTTTTGCAAGGAGAGATCTGGAAAGGAAGATCAAGTCATATCCGGAATTTTCCATTTCCGTTCTGAACTTGTTCATGATACCACCAAAGAGAGGGTGTTCAAAACCACGCTGCATATCCATATCCTCAAAGATCATCCCTATCATATAGGACTTTTTTGTTGTGAGAGAACGTGCAGCCATGTTAGGTTTATAACCAAGAGCTTCAGCTTGTCTGAGAATTTTTTCCCTTGTTTTTTCACTCAAGCCACCGGTTCCATTGAGGGCCTTTGAAATCGTTGGCGCTGAATAACCGGTCTCTTTAGCTATATCATAAATTGTTACCATATTTAAATCGTTATAGGATTATTTCCTTTTGTAGATGAAGTATTCAAAGTCAGCATAGTTTTCATACTGAACCATGTCAGCACAGTACATTCCGACGAATGCCCCCGTGAATCCCTGTCCGCCGTATTCGTCTGAAAGTTTTGTCGCATCAAGCAGTGGTCTCATCTGACGGAAGTTGACACCATCCTGTGACCACCAGAAGAATCCTTTCTTTCCGTCTACTTTGAGTTTGATCCAGACAGGTTTATTTTCTTCAACTGGTATTTCTACTTCACGGATAAAACCTTCCGGCATGATTGTCAGAACATTGATTACCTTTCCAAGTTTGTCATCATGAGTAACAATACAAAGATACTGTGTCTGCTCATCATAGCGGTAAACCATTCCTGCAAAGTGCTGGAAATTTGTAGGATTGAATTCAAGTTTTGTTTCAGCTTCAAACGCAAAGTCTGTCTGACGGCGAGCTACAAGTCCCTGTGTAAATGTAGAAACAGGAGACTGTCCTCCATGAATTCTAAGCCAGCCAGGTCTTTCCTTTGTGCTGAACCTGTCTTCCGTCATTGGAATACGCAGTGTCTTGAAGTCAAGTTTCCAGTCATCATTATTGAATGTATATTTTTCTGCAGGATGAACAGCACCATGTCCAGGAAGGATTTCTCCATCACCTTCTACCTCAATATATTCCGGCGGGAAATTCTGAAGTGATCCGTCAGGCTGTGTTACATATGGCCATCCCTCTTTCCATGTAAGTTCTGCTATACCTGTTTCACGACCAAGAATACAACGCTCCGTTCCTTCAACCGGACGTCCACAAAGATATACCAGATAATCTTTCTTTCCGTCTGGGCTCTTGCACATGGCTCCATGTCCTGCGCGCTGAAGCTGAATTTCATCGTGGCCGTAAGAAGAAATCAATGGATTACATGGATGAACTTCATATGGTCCCGTAATTGACTTTGATCTACCGCAGCTGATGGCATGCTCATAACAAGTTCCGCCTTCAGCAGCAAAGATGTAGTAATATCCATCTCTTTTGTAAAGATGAGGACCTTCTACAAGACCGATATCTGTTCCACGGAAAATTTTATGAACAGGACCAACGAGTTTTTTCTGTTTTGCGTCATATTCCTGCATAAGTATTCCAGAGAACTGACGTGGACCCAGCTGTCTGTAATCCCATTCCATGTTTATGTACCAGTGTTTTCCATCATCATCATGGAACATTGATGCGTCAAATCCGCTTGCATTCATGAATACAGGATCTGACCATGGTCCTTCGATTGATGGTGCAGTTGTGAGATAGTTTGGACAATCCTTCCATGGACCGTCGTTCCAACTGCGTACATTTGTATAAATCAAATAGAATAATTTTTCACTTTCACAATAAGTAAGACAAGGTGCCCAAATACCACAGGATGCTTTATTTCCTGCCATGTCAAGAAGAGTTTTTGTGGACAATGGTGATGGAACAGGATTCCAGGTCTTCATATCCTTTGAGCGATGAAGTTCAACTCCAGGAAACCATTCAAAAGTTGAGTTTGCTATATAGCATTCACCATTAGCATTTACAATGGAAGGATCAGCATGAAAACCAGAAAGAATAGGATTAAAAACTTTCATATATTTGACTCCAAAAGAAAAATATGTAATTTAAATAAATTTTTTTGTATGAAATATTAAACAGTTAAAAAAAAACAGGGTTCCCGATCAAACGGGAACCCTGGAAATCGTACAAGACTATTCCTTTACAGAACCCATTGTAATTCCGGAAATGATGTATCTAGACATGAATGCATAGAATACAAGAATTGGAATAAGGGATACTGCAACACCAAGGTAGATTGAACCGTATTCTGTACGGTAGATATCACCACGAAGTGTCTGAACAAGCATAGGAAGTGTATATTTCTTCTGGTCCGAAAGGAGAACGAAAGGTGTCATGAAGTTGTTCCATGAACCAACGAAAGAGAAGATACACTGTGCTGCAAGAGCAGGAACCATGATTGGAAGAATAACAACGTTGAAAATCATGAATTCTCCGGCACCGTCGATACGGCCAGCATCGATAAGTTCAAATGAAAGGATTGATTCCATATACTGTTTGATGAACAATACAGTACCTGCAGAAGCAATTGTTGGAACAATCAAAGGAATGAAACTGTCTGTAAGGTGCAGCTTTGCCATAAACTGATAGAAACCAATGAATGACAATGTTCCAGGAATCATGATAACGATAAGGATGAATGACCAAAGGAGATTGCGTCCCTTAAATTTGAAAACATGAATACCGTATGCTGTAAGTGTTGAGAAGTAAACACCAAGCACTGTTGAAAGAATAGCGATTGTTGCACTGTTACCAAAACCCTGCCAGATCTTGAAGTTTCGGCTGGTAAGGTTATGCCAGTTGTTCATTGTGTTTCCACCAGGAAGGAACGAAAGTCCTTCGTTGATCTGAGCATTTGAACGTGTCGCATTGATAAGCATCAAGTAGATAGGCACAACTGCAATAAGTGCAAAGAGAGCCATAAGTACATAGATGATCGATCTTTTAAATGTTAATGTCGCCTTATCACTTTTCATTATTATGCCTCCGAATGCTTCTTAGGCTGACGCTCTTTAACGAGCCAGTTAATGCCATTAGCAAGAATAATTGTAATAATAAATACGCCGATAGCGATTGCTGCTGCGTATGCATAGTCAGATTTACCCTGGAATCCCATGTTGTACAGGTAAACTGCCATAGTACGGATCTTGTAGTCAGGACCACCGCGCATATCTGTAAGAAGGAATGGAATTTCGAACAACTGCATACCACCAATCATTGATGTTACAAGGATGTAGAACATCATTGGGCGAAGCAATGGAAGAGTAACATACAAAGTCTGCTGTCTCTGGTTTGCACCGTCAACGATTGCAGCTTCATAAAGTGATGGAGAAATACTTGTAATACCTGCCATAAGCATGATCAATGTATGTCCACACCACATCCACCACTGGATGAATGAAACGATAAGTCTTGAAGCATTAGGCATACGGAAGAAGTTAAAGCCCTGCTTTACTGTTTCTCCGTCGATTGTACCTTCTGCCCATATATTAAGGGTACCAGTAAGGAACTGGTTTACAGGACCGATCGGATATGCAAACAAACTGCGGAACAAGATAGCAATAGATGCTGTTGTAAGCAGGTTAGGCATATAGAATACAGCTCTGAACACGCCTTTACATTTCAAATTCAAACGCAAATCTGTAAACCAGATTGCAAAAATAAGGGCAATACCAAGCTGTGGAGCAAAGTTTGCACCCCACATGATAAATGTATTTCTTACAGCACCCCAGAAGAACTTGTCTGTAACAAGTCTCTGGAAATTTGCAAGTCCTACAAATCCCATGTCTGTCTTAAAACCTTTTACATCACTAAATCCAAGCAAAAGTGTATAAATAACCGGCCAAAGCTGGAAAGCCGCATACACAAGAATAAAAGGCAAAACAAAGAAATAACCAGCTCTGTTTACTCTTGTTTCTATTCCGGATTTTTTCTTCATCAAAGCACCTCACAAATTCCGGCAGAAACCGGATAAAAAAATAGCCCAATATAGCCGCCGAAGCGGCTACATCAGGCATTATGAACTAAGTAAATTAGTCACCGAGTCCAAGCTGAGCCTTTGCCTGTTCCTTGAAGTCAGCAATTGCCTGTGCCTTAGACTTTTCACCGTTTACATAAGCACCAACAGCTTCACCGAAGATTCCTTCAACTGCCTGGTCTGTACCCTGTGAAAGCTTTCCGTTAACAGACTTAGCCATTTCAGCAAATTCTGCGTAGTGGTTCTGTCCACCAAGGAATGGTTCAGAGAATGTATCCTTAACCTTGTTAACAACCTTAGCGTTAGAAACAACGTCACCTGTGTCACGAGCCCATGCCTCGAGGAATGTGTCGTCTGTTGCAACGTACTTGATGAGTTCCTTAGCTGCATTTGGGTTCTTTGTCTTTGCCCATGCACCTACCCATGTACCACCCCAGCGGTATCCAACTGGACCAGCACACATTGCCCAGTCACCTGATGTTTCTGGAGCATTTGTCTTAAGAACGTAGTGGAGACCCCATGTTGGGAGGAAGTAAGAGAATACTTCCTTTACGTTTCCAGATTCATCAGCAAGAACACCCTTCATACCAGCGAACCAACCTTCTGACCACTGTCCTACGCGTCCTTCAAGACCCTTGTCGTGAAGTGTCTTACACATATCCATGTATTCTTCCATAAGTGGATCAATAACAAGCTTGTCATTTACAACCCATGGAGACTTGCGTCCTGATGAGTAAGGCTTGAACAAATCACCTGTTGAAGAAACGATGTAACAGTTTCCGTTTGACTTGCTCTTGAGAAGATCTGCTGTCTCAAGGAACTTGTTCCAGTTAGCAAGATACTTCTGTACTTCTGCTGGATCATCTGTACCGAGGTACTTCTTTGCAAGTGAGCGGCGGTAGAATACAGCACCTGGTGTTACCTGCCATGAGAGACCGTATACCTTTCCGTTGTATGTACCAACTTCTGCTGGATAAGCAATCATCTTGTCCTTGATTTCATTGTAAACGTCTGTAAGGTCAAGAAGAAGTCCTGATTCAACATACTTGCGAACGAATGCGTCTTCGAGAGCGAAAACGTCTGGACATCCTGAACCAGATGCGAGAACTGGGTCAAGCTTGTTTGGGAACTGGTCTGTTGGTGTGAGTGAGTATTCAACTTCATACTTACCCTTGAAGCGACCATCTTCCTGGAAATACTTTGTGATCATTCCGTCCAATTCATCTGTGAATGACCATACTACGAGCTTATTGCTTGCATCCTTACCTGCTGAAGCCTTAGCTCCATCCTTTTTTGCACATCCAACGAGTGCGAGTGATGCACATGCTACTGCAGCAGCTACTGCAACCATTTTCTTCATACGTTCCTCCTATTAGTTATGCATATGAAAATATAACATCGGACTCCATTTTTTAAATTTTTTTAGGAACCCGAGGGTTTACAAAAGATTAACCGGTTGCCAAGAAGGACTTGTGATTTATATATCACATGGCAACCGGTTTCCATTTATTAGTATATGCCTGACAAATTAAATTGTCAAACAATTTTTTTATATTTTTCCTTCACGGAATGAATTTTAACCTACTTTATCAATTCTTGCAAATTTTTTGTGGAAAAAAACGCAATAATTCAAATTTTTTCAATAGATATCATTATCTTGGTGAATTATTCTCTTATTTATACTGAAATCATGCTGTTTTTGATCAGTTATCTGCTTTTTTGTTCACGATTGTAGACAATTCTAATCAAATAGTGTTATATCAGTTCAAAACAATTGAAAGGAGTTTAAATTGCAGTACGGCTATTTTGACGATGAAGCAATGGAATACGTTGTAACACGCCCAGACACACCTACATCTTGGAGCAACTATCTTGGTTCCACAGAATACGGTGCTGTCATCACAAACAATGCTGGCGGTTACGGTTTTTACAAATCTGGTGCACAGGGAAGATTCATGCGCCTCAGATTCAACTCAATCCCAATGGATCAGCCGGGAAGATACTTCTACCTTCGCGATATGGAAAGCAAGGACTACTGGTCTGCATCCTGGCAGCCTGTAGGAAAGCCACTCGATAAATACAAGAGCATCTGCCGCCACGGTACTGCTTACTCAATCTTCGAAACTGAATATGAAGGCATCAAGTCTGAAGCAAAGTACTTTGTTCCTCTTGGACAGACTTTCGAATACTGGAGACTCAAGGTAACAAATACAGGTTCAAAGGCAAGAAAACTCCGTGCTTTCACATACTGTGAATTCTCTAACCAGTGGAACACAACTCAGGACCAGGTCAACCTCCAGTACTCAATCTTCATCTGTAAGGGAGAAAAGGCAAAGGAGAACATGCTCCGCTACTCCATCCACGAAAACCTTTACCTCCAGCACCAGAAGAATCCAGCTATCGGTGACTACATGAGCGAATGGATGGCCCTCGTTGGACAGCCAATGACAGGTTACGATACAGACCGCCAGTCATTCATCGGTACATACGGAAGCTACAAGGAACCTGATTCAGTCATCAACGGGGAATGCAAGAATTCTAATGCATACGGTGACAACATCTGTGGTTCAATGCAGTCTGACATCGAACTTGCACCAGGCGAAACAAAGGAACTTGTAGTTCTTCTTGGCATCGGCGATGCAAACGTTGAAGGCGAAAAGGCCGTAAAGGAATTCGGCTCTATCGCAAAGTGCGACGAAGAATTCGACAAGCTTGTCAAGGCATGGCATGCAAAGCTGGGAAGCCTCAACGTCAAGACTCCGGATGAAGACATCAACCACACAGTAAATGTCTGGGGACTTTACAACTGTCTCATTACATTTGCATGGTCACGCGCAGCTTCCCTTGTCTACAACGGAGAACGCGACGGTCTCGGCTACCGTGACTCAGTTCAGGACATCCTCGGTGTTTCAGCAGCTATCCCAGAAGAAGCAGAAGAACGCCTTGTTCGCCTCTTGAGCGGACAGTTTGCAAACGGCGGTGCCCTCCCGGTTATTTCAAAGGACTTCGTTGCAGGAAAGCAGAAAATGATTCCGGCAGAAGAATTCCGTTCAGACGACTGCCAGTGGTTCTTCAATGCAATTCCATGTTTCGTTGCTGAAACAGGAAAGTTTGACTTCTACAACCGCGTAGTACCTTACGCAGACCAGGGTGAAGCAACAGTATACGGACACCTTAAGCAGGCACTCCTTTTCAACCTTGAAAGAACGGGTGCAAACGGGCTCCCTTGCGGACTCCTTGCAGACTGGAACGACTGTCTTAAACTTGGCTACCACGGTGAATCCCTCTTCGTTGCATTCCAGCTGCGCCTTGGACTTACAACATACGCAGACATTTCAAAGCGTCTTGGAAAGGGAGACGAAGCAAAGTGGGCAATCGCAGAACGCGACAAGCTTGATGCAAACATTCAGAAGAAGTGCTGGGATGGAAAGTGGTTCGTTTGGGCAATCGCTGAAGACGGAACAGTTTACGGAACTCACTCAATCGAAGAAGGACAGATCTACTTCAATACTCAGGTATGGTCAGTTCTTTCAGGTGCTGCAACTCCAGACCAGGTTCGCGACTGTCTTGCAAGCGTAAAGGAAAAGCTTGCAACACCTTACGGACTTATGCTCTGTGCTCCACCATTCATCTACGCAAGCCGCAACATCATGACCTCTGTTGTATATCCTGCAGGCATTAAGGAAAATGCAGGTATCTTCAACCATACACAGGGTTGGGGCGTTATCGCAGAAATCATGCGCGGAAACGGAGACCAGGCTTACGAATACCTTAAGGCTGCCCTTCCTGCCGCATACAACACAAAGGCAGAAGTTCGCCAGAGCGAACCATATGTAATCGGTCAGACAACATATTCTTCTGTTAGCCCTCGTGCAGGAAACACAAGAGTATCCTGGCTTTCTGGTGCCGCTACATGGAACTACTATTCCATTACTCAGTACATGCTCGGTATCAGACCTCAGTACGACGGCCTCCTGCTTGATCCATGTCTCAAATCAGACTGGGACGGCTTTACGGCAGACCGCCGCTGGAGAGGAATGAACCTTCACATCGAAGTAAAGAACCCGCAGCATGTCAACAAGGGTATTGAATACATCGAAGTGGATGGAAAGAAAATCGAAGCAGCAGTTGTTCCTGTATCGATGCTCAAAGACGGCAGCAAGATCGTTGCCTACATGGGCAAGAATGCAGTAGCAGTTGAAAACGAAAGGATGTAAATTTTTCGCTTTTCTATAACTCCATAAAAAAGCAAGGGGGCTGTCCCAAAAATATGGGACAGCCCTTCTTTTACATAGAAAACATATATATTTTGCTTGCCGAAATTGCCTCCAAAACACAGAGCCTGTCTCCTTCAATGTTGCTGCTAGAATCATCTGTCATGCTCCTACAATATCATTTATCACTGTACCTGCAATTATGAGGCCAGCTACAGAAGGGGCAAAGGCTGTACTCCCAGGAACTGTACCCATACCCAATCTTTCTGTATCTTCATCTGTCGCTGTTACAACAGGTTTTTCAGTTGAAAAAAGAACTTTTACACCCTTTATTCCTCTGGATTTCAATTCCTTACGCATTACACGTGCTAGAGGACAGACTGATGTTTGTTCAATATCTGCAACCATAAACTTCGTTGGATCAATTTTATTTCCTGCCCCCATGCAACTGATGACAGGAACTCCTTCCAATTTTGCTTTACGAATTATTTCAATTTTTGCCGATACTGTATCTACTGCATCTACGATATAACTGTACCCACTAAAATCAAAGGTATCAGAATTTTCCGGAAGAAAAAAACATTCTTTTTCTTCTATTATAATACCAGGATTTATATCAAGGCACCTGTCTTTCATAACGCTTACCTTGGATTTTCCTATTGTACTGTGCAATGCAACAATCTGTCTGTTTATATTGGTTACAGAAACAACATCCTTATCAACCAGCATCATCTGGCCTATGCCACTTCTTGCAAGAGCTTCGACAATATATCCTCCAACACCACCAACGCCAAAAACTGCAACCTTTGCTTTGTGTAGTTTTTCCATACCACTGGCACCATATATCATTCTTATTCTTGCAAATTGATCATTCATGTATTTCTCTCTTTGGGAAATATTAAGGTTACGGTTGTACCACAGCATCCATCGCTGAAAATCTGTACCTCCCCATTATGAACATCCATAATACTTTTAACAATGGAAAGACCAAGTCCATTACCTTTTTTTCCACGGTTATGTGACTCATCTCCACGATAGAATCTTTTCATCACGTGAGGTAATGCCTCTGGTTTGATTCCAGGACCATTATCCTTTATGCTCAGTTCTGTACCCCTATCTGTAACCTTTTCTTCTATTTTAATAGTTACAAAATCTGGATCTGAATATTTCACGCTATTAGAAACAATTATTGTCATTGCCTCATACAGCAACTCACTGTCACAGAAAATAGAATCTGTATCCATATTTCCGATGATGACTTCGGAATTGACCGCCCATGCTTCCGTATCTTCCTTTAGCCGCTGTACAAGTTCTCCGATAGCGACATTGGTTCTATTGAACTTTACGGTACCTCGTTCAAGTCTTGAAATCTGAAGAAGATTTTCGATGATCATCTGCATTGAATGAACTTCGTCATTGAGTCTGTTGATGGATTTTTCAAGCTGAACAGGATCATCTTTTCCCCACCGACGAATCAAGTTTGCATGGCCTGAAATTACTGACAACGGCGTTTTCAGTTCATGGGAAACATCCGCAGTAAACTGCCTTTCCCTTTCGAAGTCTTCCTTGATTTTCTCGAACAATTTATTGAATGTTCTTGCAAGATCATCGAATTCATCATCAGATCCGGCTATCTCAAAGTGTGTTGAATTGCCAAAATCCATGGATTCCGCGGTCCTTGCCATTTTTTTTACCGGGTTGATTGTTGATTTGATGATCGCATATGAAGACAAAAAAGACACAAGAATCAATGGTACTGAAAAAAGTAAAATAGTTAAAAACAGATCATAAAGAATACGGACCGCGTAATCCCTGTCCATGTTTATGGAAGCCTGAACGACCAGGGACATTCCTTCACAGACAAAGTTCCTGGTCCTGTAAAGTACATTCAGATCCCCATCTATGAAATAGTTTTTTTCAAGATATATTACGGACTTGTCTTTTGTTTCCGGCAGATTCACGATGAACGGATCATTTGTAAATAATGTTTCTTTCGATTCTTTTTCGTAGATGCACAAAGATACGAAATACGGAATGTCAGGAAGATCGCCCGAATAAATGCTGGACAAACCTTTTTCCATTCCCTGCTTTTCAACATTCTCCAGAATAACAGCAAGAAGAATCTCCTGACGCTTTCTATAATTCCGTCGTAACAGAAAGACAAAGAGAACAACAAACGCAATGATTATGACGGCAATGAGCATGGAAAACGTCACGGCCAGATTAAAAGCCTTTGATTTGAAAACGTTTTTCTTCAATCTTATTGCTCCGCTTTGATTACGTAACCTGCGCCTCGAACAGTAGTTATGATTCCATCTCCAATTTTACTTCTCAAATACCTCACATATACATCAACCGCATTTTCATCAATACTGTGCTCTGTTCCCCAGACGGAATCAATGATTGTGCTTCGGGAAAGTACAATATCTTTATTGGACAGGAGACATTTCAACAGCAGATATTCTGTCTTTGAAAGTTCAATAAGTTTACCATCAAGAGTTACTTCCATGTTTTCAGTATTAAGAATCAATTTTCCGGAAGTGTAAACCTTTCCTTCGCTGTTGGAACTTTCACTTCTTCTGATTACAGCCCTAAGCCTTGCCAGAAGTTCCTCTATCTCGAATGGCTTTGAAATATAATCATCAGCCCCGGCATCAAGACCATTTACCTTGTCATAGGTTTCTCCGCGCGCACTCACCATTATGACCGGAATTTTTGACGTTTTTCTTATTCTCCTGAGAACCTCCAGACCGCTTATCTCAGGAAGCATTATGTCTAGCAGAATTATATCAGGTCCAAAAGATTCAAAAACAGAAAGTGCTTCCCTTCCGTCTTTTGCCCACTGAACTTCGAAACCTTCATGTACCAATTCCAGTACTTCAAATTCAGCGATACCTTCATCATCTTCTACAATAAGTATTTTTCCCATTTTAAACCGCCGTTAAAAACGCACCTGCAAACCGTCTTTGATGCCGCAGTATTTCATATCCTGCATTATTTTGCCATTGTACGAATTCAGGTTCTTAAATTCAATCGAATATTCCTCATCCGGCTCAAGTATCGATATCATCATTGTTTCGCCTTTTCTATCGTAATGAAAACGGACATTGGAACCACATGGTTTTTCATTCAATAGAACAGTCTGTACATTTACGGTTCTAGGATTAATTGGCATGGAAAAGCGAACGAAAATTTCCAGCAAATCCTCTTCATTTTTTTTATTTTTCTTTGCTGCAATTTTTGTCACCTGAAATTTTTTTTCTTCTCTATCAACTCTCATCCCATGATAAGAAACAAAACCTTTCTTTTTTGTCCGTCCAGAACTTTCAGGAAAAAAAGAAAAACTGAATGTGAACAGCAATGCAAGTATCGTTACAATTTTTTTCATTACATAACATTTTAGTTTATATAGAAAATTTGTAAACATGAAAGTTGCATTATTAGAACATTCTAATTTTGACTCAGTCATACCATTCAATTTTTTTGTAACGATATTCAACCACCATTGTTAACATCAATGAGATCTCAACAAGCCATGATCAAAGAGAATCTTTTTTATTCGGAGGAAACATTATGATTAAGAACAAGATCAAAACAGCAGCCATCGCAACTGCGTTCACAATTCTTTGTACAGTTCCAGTATTTGCAAACAAAACTGAAAAGAACCAAGCCCCTATGCACAGGAATCCACATATGACCCAGTTCATGGAAAATGTGACAATGGGTACTGTAAATTCCATCGACATGGAATCAAAGACAATCACGATTATTGATGCTGATGGAAAACAGAAAAAAATCCATATCAACCCGATAACGGAAATTTTTTCTGTGGAAAAACAAACCATGAGAAAAGTACCGGACAAGAAAGCAAAGGATGAGAAAAACAACTCTTGGGACCGTAATTTCAAACCTGTTGGACTTGAAGATCTGGACAAGGGGCACTGGATTGTCATCAAAAACTTCAAGACCCATACGGAGACAATTGAAGCCATGCTCATCACAGTTCACAATTACAAAGAATTCCGAAAAACCCCTGACACAACAAACGCAAAATAAGGATGTCCAAAAACAGGGATCGGAGAATCAGACAACTGAATCCAGAAGTGCCTCACAACCTTCAAGAACATCGTTGTATGTTTCATCAAAGTTGTGGGTGTACCATGGATCAGCAATATCACGAGGATGATCCGTATAATCAAGAAGCATATGCACCTTGTTTTCCGGATCACCACCTGTGATTCTTAAGATGTTTCTAATGTTCCAGCTATCCATTCCCAAAATGAAGTCGAAATCATCGTAATCACTTTTTTTCAGCTGGCTTGCCCTGTGGCTGCACACAGGAATTCCAACCTGCTGCATTTTCCTTAATGTTCCAGGATGAGGGGGATTCCCAATTTCTTCCGTGCTTGTAGCCTTTGAATCAATAAAAAAATCCCCATCCCTTCCGGCTTTTTTCACCAGGTGCTTCATGACAAATTCTGCCATTGTTGACCTGCAGATGTTTCCATGACATATAAAAAGAATTCGAACCATGTCTTCTTTTTATAGGCATATGGATTTTTTTTCAATAGGAACAACAAGTCTATTCGAGAATTGTAATTTCAACTCGTCTGTTTTTTGCTTTTCCTGCCGGTGTAGAATTGTCGGCAACTGGTTTTGTTCCGCCTGACCCCTTGCAGATGAATTTATCTACGGCAACACCGCGTTTTACCAGAGCCCGGATTATCGAGTCTGCACGATCAAGAGAAAGCTGCTTTTCTCCACGCGGATTGCCAACACTGGCAGTATGCCCTTCAACAAGAATCATCTGATCTGGCACCATTTTCAACAGATCCGCAATCTGATCCAGACGATCGTTTTCTCCAGATAAAAGTTCCGCGCTGTCTGCCTTGAAGTTAAGGTTCTGCATAGTAAGACGGATTCCGGAAGCAGTGTTTTCAACAGTAATTTTCTTTTCTCCTGAAGAAACTGAATTTTCATCAGTCTCGCCAGCTCCCTTGGACGGACTTTCCATTGCGATGCCACTTTGCTGGATTTTATCTCTCAGCCTTGAGTTTCCTGAAGCAGAAGTTTTTTTATCATTTTTTCTTCTATTATAACTATCGTTAGTTCGATTCTGTTTAATATCATTATCGCCTTCTGGCTGCAATTCTTTTCTATTGTTTCCGACTTTTGTCTCAGCAAGCAGAAATTTTCCATCTGAACCACTTCCATCTGATATCATACCTTTACCAGAATTATTTAAGTCAATATCATCTGCACCCGTGGAACTGGACTTCTGTCCCCTTTCAATGTCTTTTGCACTGTCTGTGGCAGGATTACTTAAAATATCCTTAAGTTCCTTTTCAGATACAGAGGCTATGCGCTGCAATGCCGGAAACAGTTTATCCCTATTGTAGGCTGGAGGATATTCCGTAAACATGGAAATTGTACCCCTGAAGGCAACCTTGTTACCATCCAGATATTCAAATTCCTCATCAACTGTATCCCTTACTACAAGAGCGTTGCCTGTCACCTTGCTTACAAGGATACTGGCCCTGTGTCTACCTTGAGCAAATTTCAACTCCCTGTCACCACCAAAATCCAGGGTTGCGGCAAGACCGTACCTTGTGGCCCACTCTGCGGAAATCACATAGACCTCCTCATCATGGAAAACCTCATCCCTTAGATATGTGTATTCAACATACATCGGAATCTTTGTTCTGACACCTTTGTTCAAAGGATCCACCACGCGCTCTGCCTTTGCCTGCCATTTGTCTCCGTACTTTATTTTTTGCCTTGTGAAAGAAGGGAAACTTCTGTAGGTTGGATACCCTTCATCATGGATCATGATAAGCTGACCATCTGAAGTGATTCTGAAGGTCGAAGGAATTGATTTGTTGATTTCCTCACCGATGGAGGTCCTGGCCCTCATGGTTCCTTCGGCGACATAGAAATTTCCATCATAGTAACGGTCCCTGGGATTACCACCTTTCGGAACTCCCATAGGACTGACAAAAGAGCGTACCTCACGGCTTACAAGCCCTGTATATTTTCCATTGTCGTAGCGGCGAAGATCTGTGCGCTCAATATAAATATAGCTGCCGCTTCCGTTGTACTGCAGCAATGTTTCCTGTGCCGAAAGTGGCATGGCAACAAGTATTAATACGACCATTGAAATCAATATCAGGAAGATTTTCTGTACTCTGTTCATACTTTCATTATCGGAGTATACTTGCCTACATGAAACACAATATGCAGATTTTACAGGAACTGGCCGCAAAAAACGGACCACTTTGTGTTGGCTTGGATACTGACCCATCCTATATTCCGGAATCAATCCTCAAGACATTCAAGAGCCCGGCAGAAGCTGTTCTTAAATACAACAGGCAGCTGATTAAGAAAATTGCAGAGGACAAAAGCGCCTGCTGTTTTAAAGTTCAGATTGCCTACTATGAGGCAATGGGACTTGAAGGAATCAAGGTTTATGCTGAAACCCTTAAACTGGTAAAGGAATCGGGACTCATCTGCATTTCCGACATCAAGCGCGGTGACATTGCTGCAACTGCAGGTGCCTACGCACGCGCTCACTTTACAGGTGACTTTGAGACAGACATCATCACAATCAACCCTTACATGGGATTCGATACACTAAAGCCTTTTACAGAATACTGTACAAAAGCCGGCAAGGGTATTTTTGTTCTCTTGAGGACAAGCAACCCTGGCATGGTGGACATCGAGCAGAAGGAACTGAAGGACGGCGGAAGAGTTCTTGACCAGGTTGGAAATGAACTTGAAAGAATCAGCCAGGAAATGAAGGCAACTTATCCAGACCAGACCTGTTCTCCAGTCGGTGCTGTTGTTGGCTGTACAGAAGAAAGCGACGCCAAGGCTTTGAGAGATGCATACAAAGACATCTATTTCCTTATCCCGGGATACGGAGCTCAGGGTGGAGATGCAAAGATCTGTGGAACACTTATGAAGGAAGCAGGAGGAACTGTAAATTCTTCACGCGGAATTCTCTGCGCATGGAAAAAGGATGCTGACTGCACGGCAAAGGTTGAATCAGGTTCCGTTACAATGGACGACATCGTAGAAGCCGCTGCAAAAGCAGCCATTGCTTCAAAGGAAGATCTTCTTAGATTCTAAGGTCATGGGGGTGTTTATAGCGTAATGTCGCAGTCATCACTAAAATGTGGTGGCCGGCGGCCCTTTTCTTTTTAGGAAACCACAGTTTCAATCAGGCGGCCGTTTTTGTACACCAGCTTGAGGGAAAAGAACGGTGCATTTTTTTCTATGAGGTCAAGGAACACGTAATCCCCTTCCCAGAAGTTCAGCTTCTTGAATTCAGATTTTTTTACCCATTCCAGTTTTCCTTCATCGCAGTCTATGAGATTGCCAGAAAAATCATCGCTTGTGTAAAGGCACATGTATTCGCAAACATCATCCTTTCCGTCTTCACGACTTACAAAAGTTACGATTCCGCGGAACTTATATGAATTCAAAACAAGACCCGTTTCTTCCTTCACTTCACGCAAAAGACAGTCTTCAGGACTTTCACCGAATTCAAAATGACCTCCTACTCCAATCCATTTGTCCTTGTTTATGTCGTTCTGTTTTTTTATGCGGTGAAGCATAAGGTAGCAGTCATCTTTTTCTATGTAGCATAAAGTAGTAAGCGGTGATTTCATTTTTTTCTCCTGTTGGAAATTGCAAGACCTGCTATTGTAAGTATGCAACCGGCAAGTCCCATGGCTGTCATTCTTTCTCCCAGGATGAAGAAAGCAAAAATAATCGTTACAACCGGAATCATGTAAAGGCCAACGGTAACCTTAACTGTTCCCAAAGTATTGCAGGCAACATTCCA
Organism: Treponema sp.; assembly: GCA_016293645.1. GTDB lineage: Bacteria > Spirochaetota > Spirochaetia > Treponematales > Treponemataceae > Treponema_D. The sequence continues at coordinate 22,025 of JAEDDW010000006.1, forward strand.
TACAACAAAACAGAATGCGGAAGCTCCGAGGCCAAGGAAACAGAAGTTCATCCAGTTGAGGATGCTTGAAAATCTTTCTGCGTTTACGGAAGGCTCAATTCCTATGTGAAATGAACTTGACGGATTCTTTTCAAGAATTCCAAAAACAACAAAAGGAATCATGCTGATTACGGCAAAGAAAAAAGTTCTTCTTGTACAGAGAATTTTATCAATTTTCATCGCATTAATTTTTGACACGAAAAGAGAATAGAAACCCCAGCAGACCGCAGATGCCAGAGCAAGAAGATCTCCTTTTGGATTAAAGTGCATTCCAGAAGAACCGTTCAGGCTGACAAGAACGATTCCAGAAATTGCTATGATGAATCCCACTACAAAAAATAAAGTGATGTGCTTTTCCTTCAAAAAAATCTGGGCAATGATGGCGGTGAACATGGGACAGATGGAAACTATGATGCTTACATTTGATGCCGTTGTAAATGATATGGCTGCGTTCTCTGTAAACTGATAGATGATGATTCCTGAAAGACCTGCAAGGAAAAACCAGAGATTGTCTTTTTTGTTTTTCAGTTTCAAAGGAACCGGCTTGATGATGCATAATCCAGCGTAGGCAAGAATGAACCTGACAAAAAGAATTTCCAGTGGAGAAAATTTATTCAGCAGATATTTTGTTGAAACGAAAGTTATGCCCCAGATGAAAATTGTGATCACGGCAAAAAATAGACCAAGGGATTTTGGACAGGCGGAACTGTTTCTCATTTTTTTGAAGCTCCATTTTTTGGATAAAAAAAAAGCTCCATGTAAAAACATGAAGCTTTTCAAGTGGGCGGTGAGAGGATCGAACTCCCGACATTCTGGGTGTAAACCAGACGCTCGTACCAGCTGAGCTAACCGCCCGATGTGATTAATACTATATAAGATTTTCGTTCTTGTGTCTAGTATTCATCAACAATTTATCTACAAAATATATAGAATTCCCGTCCTATACGCTGCGACAAAAATCCATCAAATCAGTTTTGTGCTTCAGCAGATCTTCCCTGTTTTCAATTGATGTAAATCCAAGTCTTCCTGCGCACTCGATTTCAAGATGACCGTAAAAATGTTCGATGGTCTGGATCAATCTTTCACATTCATGCATTCCAGGTCCTGTACGCTGAACGATAGCATACCCTTTCTTTCCGGATGATAATTTTGCGTGAGGCTCATGCGTGTTGCACCAGGGAGTCCACCTGTCGATGAACGCCTTGAACTGACCCGGAACATCCGCCCAATAGGAAGGTGAACAGGAAACAATGACATCAGCATTTTCAAATTCTTCTACAACACTTAAAAAGTCATCAGATAAATTACAACTTGCTGTCTGATGGCAGGTTCTGCATCCTTTGCAAAAATTAATTTTATAATCATCGATGCAGATGGATTTTACATCATATTTTTGCTTCAATTCTTCGGCCACTATTTTTACCATTTCCGCCGTTGCACCATTTTTAACCGGACTGCAATTAATTATCAAAGCTTTCATTTTTTCTCCTGAATTTCAGCCCATTATATTTCTGTTTATAAACTTTGTCCAATTTCATTTTCAGTTTAGTTTAAGAAAATTACCCATATATTTATTATGACATTTTTTTAAAATTTGTCATAATAAAACTTTCATTGAATTTTAATTTGCATAGTGATACTTTTTCCCTATGAATGAAGTTTTAATCCACGAAAAGGCGGACAGAATCCGCGACGTAATCCGTTACATCAAGAAATTTAAAAATGCAGTTGTCGTTGTCTACATGGATGACAAGCTGCTGGACAGTCCAAACTACTCAAGCCACATACGCGACCTGTGTCTCATACATGAGGCAGGACTCAAGGTCATCCTTGTTCCGGGAGCAGCCAAACGCATCAACGAAATTTTGAAGTCAGCCGGAATATCATGGACATTCCACAACAATTGCCGAATCACCCCACCGGAAGCAATGCCACTGATCAAGATGGCAGCCTTTGATGTTTCAAACCAGATCATGACATCCCTTGCGGCGGAGAAAAAAACTTCACTCATCGGCAACTGGGTAAGAGCAAGAAGCAAGGGTGTCATCGACGGTTTCGATTATGGTACCAGCGGAGAAATTGACAAACTGCAGATTGAATCCATCAAGACAATTCTTGACAACGGATTCATTCCTATATTTCCATGCATAGGTTGGAGCGCAGCCGGAAAGCCCTACAACATTTCATCCATTCAGCTGAGCCAGCAGATTGCCATCCACCTCAAGGCGGACAAGCTTTTCTACATGGTGTCAGATGCAGAAATTTCCACTGACAGTTTCATAATTCCTGAAAACATTGGAACTTCGTCAGAAGGTACAGTTCCTGCCATGAACATCGAGGAAGTTGATGAATTCATCAGGACAAACAAAGAGTCGGTAAATTCCGAAGGAATTCAATCAAATTCTACCGAACCTTCGGTAGTTTTAAATGAAAATTCAGCAATTCAGTCAGAAACTTTACGAGAATGCCCTGTTTCACGTGAAACAATCTTCACTCTCCTTAACCTGGCAAAAACCGCCTGCAACGAAGGGGTTACCCGTGTACACATAATCAACGGATCCATCGACGGCACTGTTCCATGTGAAATCTTCAGCGACCTGGGTTCTGGTACCATGATCTACACCAATAACTACGGAAAAATCAGGGACATGACAAGAGATGACATCTCGGAAGTAATTGCACTTATGCAACCTTTTGTAAACCAGGGAACTCTTCTACAAAGGACAAAGGAACAACTGGAAACTCAGTTTCAGGATTACATTGTTTATGAACTGGATGGAGCAATCAAAGCCTGCGCATCTCTTGTTCCATATCCAGACGGGCAGACAGAAATTGCCGCTGTTGCAGTTGACAGAACATGCTCAAACATAGGCATTGGGCCTAAGCTCATAAAGTTTCTCGTGAAACGTGCACAGGAAAGAAAGTCTACCGGAATATTCCTTCTTACCACACAAACTTCGGACTGGTTTGAAAATCTTGGCTTTATGCCTTCTGAAATATCCACTCTTCCACAGCAGAGAAAAGACAAATGGACACCAGAAAGAGGATCCAAAGTACTAAGATACAAACTATAAAATAAAGGAAGGATAATAGACCGGCGAGACAAAATATCGCCGGTTTTTTTATGTTTCACGTGAAACATAAAAACTCCACCATTCGAAGTACAGCATTATTTATCAAGGTATATCATTTATCAAATGATATTGCGAGTTATAAAAGAATTTCCAGTAAATCATAAAAGAAGCAGGAACTTTTCCAAAACCACCAGAGCCATTGCATATGGCAGCGAAGCTTCCATAAAGACGCAATGCCGAAATAACCAACAACACTATATATGGCAGTTTCAACTACGCCCATCCACCCTAAACTTACTTTAAGGAAAAGCCCATTATACACTCTCCGCAAATAAACATATCTTGTTGAAAACACAAGGACATCCAATCACACTCCCAAGCAAACATAAAATCTTGAAATTGTTTATACCAATGTTTCACGTGAAACAATAAAACCTCATAGAGCTGTCCAGAAAACATATCTGTAAAGTATAGGGCTTTATGAAATCTCCAACCCTATATACAAACCCCTTAAACACACCCCCTGTTGTTTCACGCACAACAACCACCGAATCACCAACATATCCAAAAATAGAAAGAACATTGGTGAATTGAAAAAACATAAAACCTGATCCTGACGGTGGTTCCCATGTTTCACGTGAAACAAGCACCCCTGCTCCAGAAACACAATACCTGCGATCAAAGAAAATCCCATGAAATCCAACCAGAAACAACCCCATTGAAAAAGCTATGTATAGACCAGATCTCCGCTGTAAAAAAAAATACAAAATGTGGAAAACTGTGATAAAAACGTGACGAAGAAGAAAACTCATCACGTACAATTCTATACAATATAAAGAATTACATTAAAAAAACTGCAATAGAAACTATGTGGATAAGTTGTGAAAAACAAATCGGAAAAATGTTTCACATGAAACAAATTTACTAGACGAAAATTTAGAAAATTTATTTATGGAATTCATAAAAAAAACGGCGACCTGATGACAAAGGCCGCCTCAGAACTATCCTGAAAGAAAAACTAGAATTTTTCAGTAACATCCTTAAGACTTTCAAATACAAAGTCAGAAACTTTTTCCGTATCGGAATTTGGAGCCACCCTGTCTGGAACCATAACCGTATTAAGACCTGCTGATTTTGCACTCCTTAGACCGTTAAGACTGTCCTCAATAGCAACACATTCTGAAGGCTCAAGGCCAAGATGTCTTACTGCAGTTGCATAAATCTCAGGATCAGGTTTGCTGTTTGCAACCATGTCACCGCAAATGAGGTATTCAAAATAATCATAGAGACCAGCTGTCTTCAATTCCCTTTCAACTACAACCTGTCTTGTGGAGGAAGCAAGAGCAAGTCTGTACCCTTTCCCATTGAGATAAGAAAGACACTCCTTTGCATATGGTTTTGTCGCGATACCTTCCTCAGCCTCGATTTGTTTGAAATAGCTTGAAGTCGCCGCTATATAGGAATCCACATCAAAACTGGCACCGACTTCACGAAGAATTATCTCACGACTGGTCTTTTTGTTGGTACCACGGCAAAGAGAAATGATCCTCATGGCATCATCTTTCCTCAATCCAAAATCCTTTGCAGCAAGTTCCCAGGTTCGATCGCAAACCGATTCCGTGTCCAGAAGAACACCGTCCATATCAAAAACAAAACCTTTAATCATGTGAAGAACAATACAACATTCCGGGGAAATAAACCACCATAGAAATAAAAAAACATCTAGCAAAAATACCCGGACTCTTCGACTGCGCTCAGAGATCCTGCTCCCCTACCCTACACCATCCAAAATTTCATAATGTCAATAAAACTTAGAAATAAAAAACCAGCGGAACTGGGGTTTGTGTCAAAACACGACTTGCAACCGTAGGGCGCACCGGAGCAGGCTTGACCTGGTTCTTTGCGTAAGTCAATTTTTTTTATTTTTACAAATGTGTATTGACATTATAAATTAACAATGTTAAGTTAACCTTGTTATGAGATTACCGAACAAAGAACTGGAAAATCAAATTCTCCTGGCAGCCATCGACCTGCTCATGGAAAAAGAACCTGCAGAAATTGGAATGCGCGATGTGGCAAAAAAATGCGGCGTAAGTGCAACATCAATCTACAACTATTACAAGGACAAGAACGAACTCTTCATGAGGATTTCTCTTTCCTGCATTTCAGAACTTGCTGAGAAAATGAAAGCCTCTCTTGCAGGAGTGACTGACTGCAAAGAGAAAATCAGAACATCACTGAAAGTCTACAGGGACTGGTGTTTTGAAAGACCGAAGGTTGCTGTTCTTGTTTTTTCAAAACTGGAAGAAAATATCGGAGATGAGGACATCATGAATTTCTACATCTGCAACAGGCTTGGAGAAAATCTTCTTGCAGAATGCAGAGACAATGGTTTCTACAAAGGAAATGACATTCACCTTGATACTGGAATAATAATTTCCGGAATGTGGGGATGCATTGAATCCATCATTACAAAAAGAGCTGATCCTGATTTCTGGAATGAGGGTGTTGCCTTCACAGACAGATTCATAGACCTGATGATAAACAGCATTATTGGAGAAACAAAATGAAAGTATTGGCTCTCAACGGAAGCCCAAGAAAAAACGGTACCATTGAAAAAATTTTAAAACAAATTACAGATGGAACTGACTGCGAGTTTGTAGACGTTCATCAGCTGAATTTTGACTGGTGCCACGGTTGCATGGCATGCAGATCAAAAGGAAACTGTATTCTTGAAAAGGATGATGCACACGTCATTGCTGAAAAAATAAAAGATGCCGATGTTGTTGTAATCGGTTCACCATGCTACTGGGCCAACATGAGCGGAAAATTGAAAATGCTTTTTGACAGAATTGTCTATGTCATGATGTCGGAAAGCAAAAACGGAATTCCAGTTCCGCTTAACAAAGGGAAAAAATGCATCATAGCAACAGCATGCACAACACCCTACCCTTTCAATCTTCTGGCAAAACAAAGTTCAGGAGTTGTAAGGGAAATAAAGGAAATCACAAAATATTCAGGATTCACTTGCATTGGAGTTATCCAGAAAGGAGGAACAAAAAAAGCACGGGAGCTTACAGAAAGAGAAATTGCCAGGTGCAATAGACTGAACAGAAAATTAAAAAAATTGAATTTCAAAGGAGTGTAAGATAAAACCGCTAAAATAGCGCGGCTTTATCTTACTTAAAGTTTGCGTTGCAAACTTATTATCTAACTGCTGTTCCTCATTACATTACGGAACAGCGTAAAAAGTCAATCGATTGTTGAAACAATCTTCTTGACTTTTTATGGGAGCATAAAATGAGAAAAACAAAATTGCTTTTCTCCATACTTTGTACGGTAATCACATTCAGCGTGGCTGCTGAAAACACATTTGATTTTTATTCGGTGACGGATTTCGGCTACTATCCAAAATCGGATGTGGTATCAGGCGGAACACACTTTGCACCGGTAACAGGTCCATATTCAGGAGTTGAAGCAAAGGAAACCTTAAAGGCTGTCTACACGATTCCTACACCGGGAAACAATTTTCTTACTGAAGGAAACAAAATTTCCTTTGAGGGTGCACTTGCATTGACCCCTGTGTCATTGACACCAAAATTCAGTGTTTCCTACACGCCAGTTGCATTCCTCAATCTTTCCGCAGGTGCTGAAATCGGAACTGGATGGGAAATCCTTGGAATCAAAAGCATGTCCTGCTACGACAAAGAAGAAGCTGAATACAAACAGCAGGATGCATTCGGAACTTACTTCTACAAATTCTGGGCATGTCCTACAGTCATGTTTGACCTTGCGGCGGTGTGGCCTGGAGACTGGCATCATGTAGTCGCAGTGGCTTCATGGGAATTCAATTATTCTGCTCTTGCCGGAGCAGACGATGATGATGAGCTCTTCCAGTGGGAAACGACACCGGGAAAAAAAGCAGGTGCTGGAATTTCACAGAATTACATTCTTGGATATCAGATGCCTTACAAGCTGAATCTTGTGGGAATAAAGTTCAATGTGGATGGATATCTATTCAAAAACATTGATGATCAGTACAGAAAATATAAGATAGACTACAAGACCTATTCCCTTGCGGGAGTTTTCAGCGTTCAGTTCACGGAAAAGGATTCCCTCTTTGGGCTTGTTGAATTCCGTACAAGAAGAAGCTATGAGGAATTTTCAAAATACCATGATGATGGAGAAAGCAAATACGAACCGCTTATGGAATATAGCGGACACGAATGGTATTTCCAGAGAGTGGGTTTCAGCTATACACATAAATTCTAGAATTTTGAGAGGTATAAAATGAAAAAAATTTTTGCATCGGTTTTATTGAGTGCCGCCGCCGCCTTTATATGGGCCGAAAAAATTTCGGTTGCAGTAAATCCAGGTGAAGCATATTCAAAACGCGCACCACAGATTGCAGTATGGGTTGAGGATTCAGACGGAATATACGTTGACACATTGTTTGTGACAAAGAAAGCTTCGGGAAACAAGTGGATCGGTTCTCCAAAGGACGGAAGACCGGAATCATTGCCTGACTGGTACAAGTCAAAGGGACAGAATCCGGCGGTTAAAATATCAAAGGATGATCTTGATGCGACAACAAGCGCAACACCAAAGAAAGGCATTGTGATTTCAAAAGATCTGGAACTTGAAAAAGGAAAGACTTATGTTTTCAAATGTCAGGCAAACCAGAGTTTTGATTACAATGAATATTATACAAAAAAGAATTCCGGTGTGGACGGACAGCCGGCGGTTCTTTACGCAGGTGAAATGATTCCGGATGGAACTGAAAAAGAAATAAAGCTTGAATTTTCAGGAAGCAGGGAAAAACTTACGACTGCAGATAAAATTATTGAAAGCATTTATGTTGTCGTAAAGTAAAATAATTATAATAAAACAGCTCCCGTCAGGAACCCTGTCAAGCCTGCTAAGGTGCTCCCTTTCCACAAATAAGGCTTCGGGCAAGCCCTCAGATTTTTTGTGGGTCGCAAATCGCAGTTTGACAGGAACCCTGCCTCCGCTGTTTTTTATACATTTTTATATTATTTAAACATAATTTTTTCAGTTATTTTCAAGGGAGTGGTATTAAAGATCAATGTATTCCTTAGGCTTGAAGTTGTCTGCCATGGACCAGGTGTGAGCTCTGCCATTCTTAAGCCTGAAAATCTTGAGGAAGTCCTTTACTTCTTCCTTTGATTTTCCCCACTGCTTAATGAAAGCTCTTGACGGGTGATTGTAAATTTCTTCGAATATCTCGTCACTTTCATCAAGTTCAAATTTTCCTTCAACACGAACCTGGGTTCCATTGCACTGAAAACATACTTCCGCATTTGGATTGGCCATAAGCTGCTTGTAGAGTTCCTTGAAAGTTCCCGTGTGGAAAATGATTCCGTCTTTGCATGCCTTGAACATGAGAATTCCGCGAACACGAGGGTATCCATTCTCATCCACTGTGGCAAGATGCATCACAGGATTTTCATTCATCATCTTGAACAATTCTTCCTTTGTCATAAAAAGGCCTCCTAAATAAATGATTTAACAGGATACATGATACTCATATTCAGGATCATGGCTTTTAAAAATCGCTCAAGAATTTGCTATTTTAGGTAATGTTCCCTGTAGTCCCTTGGACTCATGGCATAGATTTTTTTGAAGGCGGCGGAAAAATGGGAAAGGGATGAAAAACCGCATTGTACGGCAATCTCTGAAACAGAAAAATCATTCCGCCTCAAAAGCTTCAGAGATTTGTTCAGACGGACTGAAGTAAGATAATTTTTTGGAGAAGTTCCGACTTCCTTTGTGAAAAGCCTGTTGAAATTTGAAACGGACATGTTGGCATTTTTTGCAAGATGGGAAACCGTAAGATCCTCCCCACAATGAAGCTCGATGTATGTCTGCACTCTTCCGATTATTTCATTTGTGGAAACGGAACGCATGTCATAGTTCTCTCCAAGAAGGCTGCGGATTATCCAGTGGGTCAGAAGCTTTGTCTGGCAATCAAGGGTAACTTCGGAATTCTTCATGTTCTTTGAAGACTCAAAGGCAAAGAGATGAAGCATCTTGAGCACGTCGTGGCAGATTAAAAACTGCTCTCCCACATATCGAGGAATTTCTTTCTGGTACATTGAAAACTGGCTTTCAAAATAATCTTTGTCTATCATGATGGTGTAATAGTTTGGAAATTCAGTTCCCTTGTCTTCGTGGGGAATGTCCGGTGAAAGTATGGATGCAAGATAGTAGTTTTTCTTAAGTTCAATTCTAGGCGGAATCAAAAAATCATCGGTTCCGAATTCAATTATGATCATGTAGGATGGATGGGTATGGTTTTTCTTGATGGCAAATTCACAGAAGCCCGCTGCCTGAATGAAAAGTGCGAATTTATCATAAACATAGCAATCTACATTTTTAAGATTTCCTTCAGTTATGGTTTCACCTACGAGACTTTTTATCTTGTCCATGTTCTCTATGTTTTCCATGCACTCCCCTACCCCATTATGCCGATGAGGATTCCTGTGACGATGATTGCCGCACAAATAGTTTTATGAAGAATGTTCTTTTCCTTGAATACGAATTTTCCGCCTATGATGGCGATGATTACGCTTGACTGCTTTATCAATGTCATGACGGTAATCTGACTTTCAGGATATGCGTTGGCGATGAAAAGGGATTTGTCCATGACTATTATTCCAACGGCAAGGAACCACACCCAGATGTTTTTCCACACGCTTCTGTTTATCTTTACCCTTCTTACGAGAGCATAGATTGCATAGTAGACAACCATGAAAAGAGTATACCAAAACAAAAGCTGGCTTGAGTTCATCTCCTTCATGAGGATTTTATCAAGCAATCCGGAAAGGGCATTCAATATGCACGAAAGGAAAGCAAGGAAAATGAAAAAGGAATTTGTAGATTTTTTTTCATGATGAGGAACGGCAGGCTCATTTGATTCCGCATCAATTAATTTTTCTTTTTTTTCAAAGGGATTGAACTTTAAAAACAGAAGTCCACAGCTGACAAATAAAAGTCCCAATCCCTTGTAGAAAGTTATTTTTTCGCCAAGGACAATCACACCAAGGACTGTGGCAAACAAAACCCTTGAAAGATCAAGGACACCGCAAAGACTGATTGGAAGTTTTTTTATCGCCTTGAATCCCGCTATCCAGGCAACGAAAATGACGAAAGCTTTAAGAGCAACCCAAAGATACTGGTTGAAAGTAAGTCCCATTGCATTTGGAATCTGGGGAGAGCAAATGATCAGGGAAAGAAAAGTATAGACAAGGAGAACTTCAGTAACGGAATTCTTTTCAAGGGCCTTCTTTTTACAGATTTCCCTCAAGCCCTTTATGATTCCATATACCAGAACTAAAAACATCCACATAGTCACTAGAATATAAAAAAACCGCCTGCATTTCTACAGACGGTTTGCAAATCAATTTAAGGTTGATTTAAGTTTTATTTTTCCGCTTCTTCGTTGGCAATTCTATCTACGCCTACAACATAATCAGGGTCGGTGATTGTTACTACCTTGATTCCGCTTGCGCTTCTTCCCTGAATTGTAATGTCCTTGGCTTCAACGCGGACTGAAGTTCCCTGGCTTGTGATGCACATTACACTGTCGCTTTCACGAACGCAAAGGGATCCTATGATTTCTCCCTTGTCATCAACATTACCGAAGATTTTCTGTCCACCGGTTCCACGACCGTGGGCATTAAACTCTGCAGGGTCTACGCGTTTTCCAATTCCTTTTTCAGTGATTACAAGAATGCGAGCATCATCTTCTTTTTCGATTCTGATTGCGGCAGTAAGTTCATCACCACTTGCAAGTTTGAGACCTGCAACACCACGGCTTGTCTTACCCATAGGGCGAACATCATCTTCTTCAATTCTCAATGCCTGACCACGACGGCTCACAAGAAGAATTTCATCATTACCGGATGTAAGAATTGAACTTACAAGAGTATCTCCATCATCAAGACGAACAGCAGTAGTACCACGTGATTTTGCATTTTTAAATTCACTTGTAGGAGTTTTCTTTACGACACCGTTTGCTGTTGCCATAAAGAGGAATTCATCATCCTTAAAGTCCTTGAGAGCAACAGTCGTAGTGATATCTTCATTTCCAAGGGTAAGCAGAGACTTTACATGACTTCCACGGCTTGTCTTGCTTGCTTCAGGAATTTCGTGAACCTTTACCCAATATGCTTTTCCTGCAGTTGTGATGAACATAAGGTAGTCGTGTGTAGAGGCGACAAACATCTGGTTGATGTAGTCTTCCTCAACAAGCTTGGCAGAGATTGTTCCCTTGCCTCCCCTACCCTGACTCTTGTACTGTGAAACAGGAACACGTTTGATATAACCAAGTTTAGAAATAAGAACACACATGTCCTCTTCCTTAATCATATCCTCAACGTTGATTGTTTCAACTTCACCTGCAACAATGTCAGTCTTTCTATCATCACCGAATTTTTCAACAATGGCAGATGTTTCTTCCTTGATGAGATTAAGAATTTTTTCATGGTGAGCAAGAAGATCTTCAAGGCGGGCAATTTCTGCCTTGAGCTGTTCCATTTCAAGTTTGAGTTCATCGATACGCAAAGATGTAAGAACACCAAGGCGAAGATCAACGATTGCCTGGCTCTGTTCTTCATCAAATCCGAATCTTGCTTCGAGTCTCTTCTTGGCTTCAGGTTCATCCTTACTTGAACGGATAATCTGAATTACTTCATCAACACAATCAACTGCAGTAATTTTTGCTTCAAGGATGTGTTCCTTTTTCTTTGCAACTGCAAGTTCAAATTTTGTACGACGTGTGATTACTTCATCGCGGTGATCGACAAAATGCTTTATGATCTGCTTGAGGTTTAAAACCTGAGGAGCTAGACCAGTTCCAGACGGAACAAGAGCCAGGTTTATGATTCCGTATGAAGACTGAAGAGGAGTTTTTGCAAAAATCTGGTTGATTACAATCTTTGCAATGGCCGTTTTTTTAATATCAACTTCAATGCGGACATCATCACCATGGCTGCCATCGTTTACACGGTCAATGCCTTCAATGATTCCATCCTTTGCAAGGTCGGCAATTTTTTTTACAAGATCATCAGTTCTTGTCTGGTAAGGAATTTCAGTGAATACTATTTTTTCCTTTCCCTTTGTATCAACTTCAATTGTAAAACGGGCACGGATTAAAATTTTTCCACGACCGGTCTTATAGGCATCGGCAATTCCCTTCTTTCCAAAAATAATTCCGCCTGTAGGAAAATCCGGACCCTTCATGTGCTGCATCAGATCTTCGACTTTACATTCCGGATTATCGATATAAGCACAGATGGCAGCTCCTACTTCTTTAAGATTGTGAGGCGGCATGTTTGTAGCCATACCAACAGCAATACCAGTTGAACCATTACACAAAAGGAATGGGAATGCTGCAGGAAGAACTTTTGGTTCCTGTCTTGTATCATCAAAGTTAGGAGCAAAATCAACTGTATTCTTCTTGATGTCTTCTACCATTACTTCGGCAACCTTTGACATCTTTGCCTCTGTGTAACGGTAAGCGGCTGCAGGAGACCCGTCGATTCCTCCAAAGTTACCCTGCTTTGTAACAGGCATGTATCTCAAAGAAAAAGCCTGACCAAGACGAACCATGGCATCATAAACGGAAGCATCACCGTGTGGATGATAACGACCAAGTACATCACCGACTACGGTTGCACATTTTTTTGTTTTTCCACTTGCAACAAGATTTTCTTCTGCCATGGCATAAAGAATTCTTCGGTGAACCGGTTTTAAACCATCACGTACATCAGGCAAAGCGCGTTCTACGATTACCGACATGGAATAGTCGATGAAGGAACGCTGCATTTCATGTTCAATCGGAGCCGTTAAAATGTATCCACCTTCCGGTGTCTGCTTTTCTTCGTATTTAATCTTCTCAATCATTTAATTATTTCCCGTCATTCTGAATTTGTTTCAGAATCTAATTTTTAAAAGAGGTCCCGAATCAAGTTCGGGATGACATTATCATTAAACATCCAGTGTTGCGTATTCTGCATTTTCTTCGATGAACTTGCGGCGAGGATCAACATCATCACCCATGAGAACAGAGAAAATCTGATCTGCCATCTGGGCATCAGTGATCTTTACCTGCTTCATCTTGCGGTTTTCCGGAGCCATGGTTGTTTCCTTAAGTTCCTGCCATTCCATTTCACCAAGACCTTTGTAACGTTGAACTTCGGCCTTGTCGCGGTTTTCTCCAAGTTCTTCCAGAGCCTGATCTCTCTCTTCATCACTGAAAACAAATTTCTTGTACTTCTGCTTTTTGTATTCAACTCTATAAAGAGGAGGCATGGCAATGTAGACATAACCTTTTTCAATAAGTTGAGGCATAAATCGGAAGAAAAAAGTCATAAGCAAAGTTGAAATATGTGCACCGTCCACATCGGCATCAGCCATGATGATGATCTTATGATAGCGAAGCTTTTCAATATTGAAATCTTTTCCAATTCCAGTACCAAGAGAAGCAATTACAGGCCACAGCTTTTCATTGCCCATGACTTTGGAAGGATCAACTTTTTCAACGTTGAGCATCTTACCCCAGAGAGGAAGAATTGCCTGTGTCTTAGGATTTCTACCCTGCTTTGCTGAACCGCCTGCAGAGTCTCCTTCGACGATATATACTTCGCATTCCTCAGGTTTATTTGAAGAACAGTCTGCAAGTTTTCCAGGAAGTCCAAATGAATCCATTCCAGTCTTGCGGTTTGTTTCAATTGCCTTGCGCGCCTTGATGCGTCCCAAAGCTTCGTTTACTGCCTTTTCAAGAATCGAATTGCAAATTTGCGGATTCTGTTCAAACCACTGTGTAAGTTTTTCTGAAACAAGCGAATATACGATTGAGCGTACTTCAGTATTTCCAAGTTTCTGTTTTGTCTGTCCTTCAAACTGAGGCTCAGGAACCTTTACGGAAATTACTGCGGCAATACCTGTACGAACATCGTCACCGGTAAGGCGTTCTACTTTGATTTCCTTTTTCTTGTCGGCTTCACTAGGTTTCTTGTTTCTGTCCACCTTTGGATTGAGTTTCTTGAAAAGCTTTTCATTGCTGTCCAAAGCCTTGTTCATCACAAAAGTAAGGGCGTTCTTGAAACCATCAAGATGTGTTCCGCCTTCTCGTGTATTGATATCATTTACATAAGAGTAAATGCTTTCTTCATAACCATCATTGTACTGAAGGGAAACTTCAGCAATCACGTCGTTCTGTTCCCCGGTGATGTAGACAGGTTCCTCAGGGACAACATGTTCCACCTTTTTTTTGTTTATGAGGTCTTCATTGAGAAATTTTGTATATTCGTTGATTCCGCCTTCAAATTTGAGAACCATTTCTTTTGGATTCTCAAGACGTTCATCACGGAATATAATCTGAATCCCAGGATTAAGGAATGCAAGTTCACGAAGTCGTGCAAGAAGAACATCAAAGTCATACTGAATTGTCTCAGTAAAGATTGTAGCATCACTCTTCCAGCGGATTGTTGTTCCAGTTGATGTTGAAGTTCCTATTTCACGAACTCCCTCTTTTGAAGGAATTCCTCTTTCAAATCTTTCTTCAAAAAGCTTTCCATCACGCTTTACAGTCGCAATAAGCCAGTCTGAAAGGGCATTTACACAGGAAACACCAACACCATGAAGACCACCGGATACTTTATAAGTAGACTTGTCGAATTTACCGCCGGCATGTAGTTTTGTCAAAACAAGTTCAAGGGCAGATATTCCTGTCTTTTTGTTTATATCAACAGGAATACCACGACCATCGTCTTCTACACGGCAAATATCATCACGCTCAAGGGCAACGGTAATGTTATGACAGTAACCAGCCATAGCTTCGTCTATACAGTTGTCTACAACTTCGTATACAAGGTGATGCAAACCATTTGGACCGGTTGATCCAATATACATACCAGGTCTTTTACGAACTGGTTCAAGTCCTTCAAGAACCTGAATGTTATCAGCTCCGTAATCTTTGTTATCTGCCATTTGTATCCTCTTTCAATTTTTTCCGATGAAAATCTAGACTGAAATTTTAAGTATAAGAGTACAAAATATAACAAATATGAATAAAAAATTCAATAAAATAAGATACATATATATATGAAAACAATGTATAAAAATTTAGTTTTTTTTAATGTTTTCCATTACGATAAATCAGTATGGAATTCAAAAATAAATTCAGCTATAATTGCCTCATGAGCAGTCAGAATTTCAAAATTTTCTGGGATGAAGTCCTAAACATGATACAGCAGGAATACATTGCAAACAACAACTCGATCGAATTCGAAATCTGGTACGGAAGAATTAAATACATTGAAGATTCTAATTCTGAACTTACTGTTTCATTTCCTTCAAAATTCATGTTCAACACCTTAACAAAAAGAGGTTACATACAGAACATAAAGGACAAGATAAAGGTCCTCTGTGGAAATGATATAACCATAAAACCTGTATATGAAGATGAAAATTCCAAGAAATCTGTATTCATCCCAACAAATTCTGACACATTACCAACTGTACCCATTAATAAAACAGATACAGTTGATAATACAACTGTAATGGTTACAGATGAAATCAAAACTGTAACCATAAATTCAAGTTCCCCTATTATAAAGGAAGTAAAAAGGCATCCTCAATTAAGAGAAGACTATACATTTGAAAGGTTTGTAGTTGGTGACAACAATGAGTTTGCCTACAGTGCATCTCTGGCAGCCGCAAAGGATCCGGGAAAAAAATTCAATCCTCTCCTTATATATGGTGGAACAGGACTTGGAAAGACACACCTGATGCAGTCAGTAGGAAACTACATCTATAATAATCCTCCTGAAGGCAAGGAAAACATAAATATCTGCTATATAACCGCAGAAAATTTTACAAATGAATTCATGAAATCCCTCAGGGAAAAAACTACAGAAGCCTTCAAATCGAAATATAGAAAAATAGATGTACTCCTTCTTGATGACATCCATTTTTTCGAAAAGAAAGATTCCACTCAGGATGAACTTTTCTATACCTTTGAAGCTCTTTTCCAGAGAAAATCTCAGATGATTTTTACCTGCGACCGTCCTCCATCAAAATTAAATGATATAGATGAAAGACTAAAATCAAGATTCAACCTTGGTACTCCAATAGATCTTCAACCTCCAAGCTATGAGATGAGGATTGCAATTCTTCAGAAAAAACTGGAATTAAAAGGTAAAACTGCACCTGCAGAAGTAATTGAATATGTAGCAAGAAACATTCAGTCCAATGTACGTGAACTTGAAGGAAATCTCAACAAACTTATAGGTTATGCAGAACTTATGGGAAAAGAACTTACAATTGAACTTACTAAAAAGCTTCTCAGCGACAGCATAACAAGCAATACAGATGAATCTGTCACCATTGATACCATACTTAAAGTTGTCTGTAACTATTACAATATTACTCTTGCAGACATAAAGGGTACAGCCAGAAATCCAAAGTTTGCAAATCCAAGGCATATTGCCGTTTATCTTGCAAGACAGATGGCTGACAGGACTTTCACCGAAATTGGAGGTGAATTGGGTGGCAGAGATCATACAACAATAATGAACAGCAACAGAAAAATTGAAACTCTCATAAAAACAGATGAAAGTATGAATGAAACCCTTGAAATATTAAAAAAGAAGATAAGGGAATATAAAAAAATTTAATCAATGGTTACTTCATGAAATAATTTTATGTGGAAAACCATAAACACATATGCTACAATATTGTGGATAAGTTGTTGATAAAGTGATTTAATGTGGATAAGTGGAAAAAAAGTGGATTTTACATATTTACTTTTCCACATTATAAATCTATATATTTATTAGAAATAAAAGGGTTTTACATGAATTCACATACCCTATTATTACTACTACTGAATTTATAAATTTATAAATTTAATAAGCAAGGTGAATTCAAATTTATAAAATGTATATTTATACAAAATTCTGCATATTCTGTTTATGAAGAATTTTAAGGAGCAACATTATGAAATTTACTTTTGACAGAGACTTAATGCTTAGAGAAGTGTCAATTGCCCAGGAAATCATTTCAACAAAAAATTCCAGTTCTGTTCTTTCAAATATTCTCATAAATGCTTTTGAAAACAGACTTGTAATCAAAGCTACAGATGTGAAAATGAATTTTGAAACTCAGATTCCTGTTCAAATAATAGAGGAAGGATCAACAACTATTTATTGTGATAAATTTCTTGGAATCCTTAATGCTCTTCCTTCTGGGGAAATTGAATTTATTCAGGATGTGAATGAAAACGATGAGCAGGCCGTTAAAGTAAAGATCTGTACCCTCGATAAGAAAAATAAGTTTGAGATGAGAAGTATGTCCCAGGATAAATTTCCTGATTTCACTACTTCTGATGATGTTCCTTATTTTGAAGTTTCATCAAAAGAGATAAAGGAAATGATCGCACAGACTTATTTTGCAGTCAGTGAAGATGCTACACGTTACTTTATGAACGGTGTTTATTTTGAAAAAAAGGATGACAACCTTAATCTTGTTTCTACAGACGGAAGAAGATTAAGTTTTGCATCAAAGAAAGTTCTTGCAGGTGTAAGTGAATTTCCATCGGCAATCGTACATCCAAAACTTCTCAATGTTGTTTTGAAGCATTCTCCGGAAGAAGGTAATATTTTCATTGCCATTGTTGACAGGATGATTTTCTTTAAGTTTGGAAACTACAAGCTTGGTGGAGTTCTTCTTGATGGAACATTTCCTAACTATGGTCCTGTTATTCCTGAGCATCAGGAACATTCTTTCCAGGTTGAAAAATCGGATCTTGCAAATGCACTTAAAAGTGTTTCACAGATGGTTGACAAGAAAGCCGGAAGAATTTATTTCAATATTTCTGATGGAGTTCTGAAGATATCTTCATCCCAGGCTGACATGGGAAGTGCAGATGCTGAAATTCCATGTATGTATGCTGGAGACTCTTATTCGATTGCAATGAATTACAGATATGTTGAAGAACCATTGCGTGGAATTTCAACAGAAAGAATTGCTTTTGAATTCACCGAAGAAATGAAGGCTGTTACAATGAGGCCTGAACCTGCTGCAGATTATTTCCACATAATAATGCCTATGCAGAAGGAATAGTAAAGTCAATAATAAATAAAAGCTTTGCCATTTATTTCGATTACTCCATACAATTTCAGAAATCTCTCAAATGAATCCATCGATCTGTCCTCAAAAGAAGTTTTTTTTGTGGGACAGAATGGACAGGGCAAAAGTAATTTTCTTGAAGCTCTTTATTATTGCGCATATGGATCTTCTTTCAGAACCCATCTGGACAATGAAATAATAAGGAATGGTGAATCAGAGATGAGCATTCATTCCATGTTCCGGGAAGAAGAAAAATCAGTACACACCACTCTCATAAAACTAAAAGAAAAAACAAAGAAGATAGAAAAAGACGGAAAAAATATTCATGACAGAAAAGAACTTGTAAATACAATTCCATGTGTACTTTACAGTCATGATGATCTCGATTTTGCTGTGGGAGCTCCTGAGAGAAGAAGGTTCTTCATTGACCAGTCTTTAAGCATGTATGATGTTTTTTATATTGATGTGTTGAGAAGATACAGAAAAATTTTGAAAAGCAGAAATATGTGCCTTGTTGAAAAGAATTATAATATAATTGATTCATATGACATTCAGCTGGCGGAAAACGGAATAGAGATTCAGAAAAAAAGAAAAGCTGCCATATTTAAATTCAATCAGATATTCGACAGAATTTATGAAGAGGTCACGGGCATAGATGGAGTCCATATAAGATATCTTCCTTCGTGGAAGGAAAATGAAAATGGATTTGATTCAGCATATGTAATAAGAGATTATCTTAACAAAAACAGAGATATGGAATGTATGAGGAATACTACAATGAGTGGACCTCATCGTGACAGGATAGTATTTGAAAGAAAAGGATCTCCATTCATTCCACAGGCCTCAACAGGTCAGAGAAGACTTGTTTCATTGGTTTTGAGGACTGCTCAGGCAGTTTACTATAATCAGATAACGGGAAAAAATCCTGTGCTTCTCATGGATGATGTACTTCTGGAACTTGATCCTGAAAAAAGAAAAAGAGTGACTAACCTTCTTCCCGATTATGATCAGCTTTTTTGTACTTTTCTTCCGGGAGAACCATATGAAAACTACAGAAGAAATGAAACTCTTGTATACGAAATTTCAGAGGGAAAATGGAACATTAAAAAATGAATGAAGACATTACATCCATAGGAAAAATAATTGAACGTGTTTTCACCGAAATAAGTATTGAAGATTCCAACAATGCTGTTTCCGTAGCAAACAAATGGAAAGAGATCGTTTCAAGGATAAAACCTTCTCAGAAAAACACAATAAGAAACGAAAATATTGGGAATAATATTGCGGATCATTCAAGAGTTGTAGATATAAAAAATGGTGTCCTTCTGGTAGAGGCGGATCACCCGGGATGGATATCTCTTCTTCAGTTTTATAAGAATTTCATACTGAAAGGATTCAAGATGTCCCGGTGTGATATAAATATAAACAACATAGTTTTTAAGCTTTCCGGAATGAAGGGAGAACTTTGTGAAACCATTGATGAAAAGGAAAGACTGGGAAAAAAGCTCATAAAAAAGCAGATAGAAGAAGATGAAAGAGGACCGGTTCCGGCTGAATCAGAATTACTTAAAAAAAGGGAGAAAAAAGAACTTCCACCTGAGCTTAAGTCTATATTTGAGGATTTGAAAAAAAGCATGTTGACCAATTCCGATAAATAATGATAATATCGCGTACTAAAATTGAAATTATTTTAAATAATATAGGAGTCGTCACATGTTACGTACATACCAGCCAAGCAAAACAAAGCGCACAAGAAAGTTCGGTTTCCGCGCAAGAATGGCAACAAGAGGCGGAAGAATGGTTCTTGCTAGAAGAAGAGCAAAGGGTCGTCATAAGCTCACTGTTTCTGATGAAAAGAAGCCTTACTGATAATTAGTGAATAAGGATGGATACGGACTTGTTAAAAACAGGATTCTTTAGACGTGAAGAACACATAAAGAAACCTGCCGACATCCAGAAACTTTTTAAGACGGGGAAGAAAGTCAGCGTAAATGGAGCAAAGCTCTTTTTTAAGCTGAATGATAAGAATATCAACCGAATAGGTTTTCCCCTTCCCCGTGGCTATGGCAACGCTGTTGAACGCAACAGATCCAAACGTTATAGCCGTGAAACATATCGTTTTTTTAAAACACACCTGAACACCGGGTATGACATGCTTTTCTTAGTATATCCCGGAAATGACTCGTTCCTCTCGCGGTGTGATCAATTTAAGACATTATGCATAAAAGCTGGTTTATTGAAGGATTAAGAAATTTTATCATAAAATTTTTTTGTCTTTTGATACGGTTTTATCAGGTTTGTATTTCTCCTCTCTTTCCGGACTGCTGCCGTTATACGCCCAGCTGTTCTCAGTATGCTATCGAAGCAATCAGAAAACATGGTCCCTTGAAGGGGATTTATCTTTCTTTCAGGCGAATATTGAGATGTAATCCTTTCCATGAAGGAGGATATGATCCTGTTCCCTGAAAGATGAAGAAAGGAAAATTAATTATGGATAAAAACAGCATTATAGCAATCGTGTTGTCCAGTCTTGTTCTTATGGGTTCGTTCTTTGTTCAGAGCAAATACATAATGCCAAAGCAGCAGGCAAAGGCGGAAGCCCAGGCAGCAGAAATGCAGGCTCAGAAGGAACTTGAGCAGGAAAAAGTAAAATTAGAAAACGAAATGATTTCTGCTTCTTTTGAAGAAGAAAAAAATGATTCTGAGAAATCTGTTGTTGAAAAGGAATATACCATAACAACAAACAAGGCAAAGATTGTATTCACAAATAAAGGTGGAGACATCGTGAGCTACAAGCTTCTTGAGCATCTGGACAAAGAAACTGGCGACGGTGTTGAAATGGTAATGAATGCAGACGGAACCAACAGGGCATTTTCAACAGCCTTTGGTGGATTTGATGCTGACATTCTTAATGACACTTTCAATGTTGTTGTAAAGGACAGCAACACGATTCTTTTCTACCGCGACTATGAAATCAAGGATACGGATGGAATTCCACATAAGTTCACATTTGGAAAGAGATATACATTCTCTCCTGATGATTATGCTTTCAAGTTTGAAGTTTCGGTACTTTCAAAGGAAGATTCAAACAATCTTGACTTCAGAGGAACATCCTATACTTTGAGAACCTCTCCTCAGATTGGACCTCATTATGACAAGAAAAACCGTTACGAAGTGAGACAGTTCCTTGCTTTGAATGGAAACAAGAAAGTAAGAAAAAACATTTCCGACAAGACATATGAAATGAATTCCCTTGAATGGGCAGGTGTCGGCGGAAAATATTTCACGATACTTGTTAAACCTGTAGATGCAGGTACTATGAATCCTGCCGTAAAATCGGTGTCAAAATCTGAAAGCGGAGAAAATACTCAGGTTTTACTTTCAAGAAAATCGATTTTCAATAAAAACGTAAATGATACATACTATGTTTACGTTGGTCCTCGTCAGGAAGCAGAGCTCATAAAGTATAATGATCAGGGAAAAAATGCATGGTCACTTACAAACATCAGGTTCAATCAGGCTTTGCAGACAAGTGGACTTTTTTCTCCTATCGAAAGAATTCTTAAATGGTCCCTTGATAAGATTTACATTCCGGCAAAGAACTGGGGTGTTTCAATCATTATCCTCACAATCATTCTCAAGATAATTCTCTTCCCTCTCAACAAGAAACAGGCAGTAGGTTCCCTCAAGATGCAGGAACTTCAGCCAAAAATGAAGGAAGTTCAGGAAAAGTATAAGAATGACCAGGCAAAACTTGGTGCTGAAATGCAGAAGCTGTATAAGGAAGTCGGATATAATCCTATGTCAGGATGTCTTCCAATGATCGTACAGATGTTCATTCTTTTTGCAATGTACAATGTTTTCAACAATTATTTTGAGTTCCGTGGAGCAAGCTTTGTAAAGGGCTGGATTGATGATCTTTCGACAGGTGACAGCATCTGGACTTGGAAAAGGATAATTCCTCTCATCTCCGGATTTACGATGAACAACCTCAGGCTTCTGCCTTTTATCTATACGATTTCACAGCTTCTCAATGGAAAAATTACCCAGTTTGGTAATCCAGGAGCAGCATCAAGTCAGGGTCAGATGAAGATGATGATGTACGGAATGCCTATCATGTTCTTCTTCCTTTTCTATAATGTACCTAGCGGACTTCTCCTTTATTGGACAACCAGCAACATCCTGCAGATCGGACAGCAGCTTGTAATCAACAGTGTCATGAAGAAAAAGAGAAGCGAAATGGCTGCAAAAAAGCCTGTTAATGCCAATGAACTTAAGTTCAAGGGCGGAAAGAAGAAAAGTAGGTAAATAAGACCTAAATTAAAATGCAGCGGTATTTGGTGCCGCCAGGAGTTATATATGACATACGAATACGAAGGAAAGACAGAAAAGGAAGCCATCGAAAAAGCAGCTTCTGAACTTGGACTTGAAAAGGATCAGTTTGATGTTGAGATTCTTGAGTCACAGAAAAAAAGCCTTTTTAAAAATGGATATGTAAAAATCCGTGTTCACACAGTTGATTCTCAGAACAATGTTTCTCCAGAGTTTGATGGAAAGGTTCCTAACGCAACGTCAAGAGCAAACAATCCTTCCATTGTTTCAAATCCAATGCCACAGGATGAGTTTGAGCAGAATCTTGTAGACTTTACAAAAAATCTCATTGAAAAAATGGGATATGAAGTTGCAGTGGAAATCATGTTCCGCGAAGACAAGAAAATCGGAATCAAGCTTACAAGTTCTTCATCGTCGATTCTTATTGGACGCAAAGGAAAGAACCTTGATGCCTTACAGCTTATTGTGAACGTATATGCAGGTCATCTTGGACGTGAAGATGTACGTGTAATTCTCGATACTGAAAATTACAGAATCCGCCGTGAGGAATCTCTTGTACGCCTCGCTTATGTTACGGCAGACAAGGTACGCCAGAAGAAGACTTCAATGCTTCTTGAACCAATGAATCCTTTTGAAAGAAGACTTATTCATACAACTTTGAATGACATCTCTGATGTTGAAACCAAATCGGAAGGAGAAGGTTTATATAAACAGGTACGCGTAATCTATAAGGGAGTGCGCTGATTAAACTATCAGACGGAATAAAAGAAATTTTTCGATTGTTCTGTCGAGAGGTGTTTATGAAGAAACTGTTTATAATGGCTGCCGTATTGACTATCGGCAGTCATGCCTTTTGCTACAATGCAAGAGAAATCGTAGGAGAAAAGAACTACGAGATTCTTCAGAAAGAAGGAAAAATTCAGTTGAACCGGTTCAACGATGAAGATAATGATCTTGAACTTTTGCCGGATACTGAGATTTCCAGAAAACTTTTTGAAGGATGGAAAAATCATAATCTGACTTCCATGGCTGGAGAGAATCTTTATCTTGTTCCAAAGAATGGAAGTTCAATAAAAGATGTTTCTGTCATACTCAGATCGGTAAGCAGACTTGAAGGAACTACATACTATTCCAACAGAAAGAAGAGGACAGAGGTTCTTTATAAAAATGCATACTGTATAAAAAATGCTGATGACAGGACGAGAATACCTGACTTTACGCAGGGAAACGCTGATGGTCAGGTTCAGTATTGTGTGCTGGATGACAATTCACTTGGCAAGACAAATTATAGAATATCCTACATGCAATCGGAAAATGAAGTTGCTGCTGAATTTACAAATGTGACACCTGTCAGTTATGGACCGATAAAGGCTGTATCTGAAGAAAAACTTCTTATAGGTGCGGTTTTCATTGATTGTGGTGATGAATATATTGTATACATGGCGGAACGGGCGAATTTCTTCAACATTGGATTTCTTGAGGGAAAGGTGAAGAATTCGCTTCTTTCAAGACTTGAGGCAATATACGGGTGCTTTGTAAAACAGATTGGGGGAAAATTATGAAAAAAATAGTGGCTGCAGTTCTTACGGGAATCGTATTTCTTTCTTTGGGAGGATGCAAACCTAAGAAGTCAGAACCAAAAACAGTGGTTAAACAGGAGGCTGTGAAAAAAATGAGCGGAGTAAAATCTATTGAAGGAAAGGAAGGTCTTTTTGCTGTAATTTCTACAGACAAGGGAGATATTGCCATTGAGCTGCTTTACAAGGATACACCAATGACAGTAACAAACTTTGTAGGTCTTGCAGAAGGAACTCTTGATGCGGCAAAAGGAAAGCCATTTTATGATGGTCTCAAATTCCATCGTGTAATTGCTGACTTCATGATTCAGGGTGGAGATCCACAGGGAACAGGTGCAGGCGGTCCTGGATACAAGTTTGCTGATGAATGGTGCGACAAATACGCATTTGACAAACCTGGATATCTTGCGATGGCAAATGCAGGTCCAAATACAAACGGAAGCCAGTTCTTCATCACTCATGTTGAGACTCCATGGCTAAATGAAAAGCACACCATTTTTGGTATTGTAGTTGATTCAGACAGCCAGGCTGTTGTAAATGCAGTTGCACAGGGTGACAAGATGAATTCCATCAAGATTTACCGCCAGGGTGCAGATGCAGAGAAATTCACTGCTACACAGGCAGATTTCAATAAAATGGCTGAAGAAGCTAAAAAGGCTGCTCTTGAAGCAAAGAAAAAGGCAAACGCAGCAAAAATTGCCGCCGTTGAAAAGGCTTTCCCAGGTTTTTCTACAGATGAAAACGGAATCTACTGGAAGACAACAAAGGAAGGTTCAGGCGAAAAGTGTGGTAAGAGAAAGTCAGTTACAACTGAATACAAGGGATACCTTGTTGACGGAACAGTGTTTGATGGTTCTGCAAAACTTCTTAAAGGCGGACATGAACCTTTGGATTTCATGACAGCCGGCGGACAGATGATCCCTGGGTTTGACATAATGGTTCAGGACATGAAGCTTGGTGAAGTAAGAACTATCGTTGTTCCAAGTGACCTTGCTTACGGTGATCAGGGATATCCAGGAGTTATTCCAGGCGGTGCCTACATTGCCTTTGACATCGAACTTGTAAAAATCAAATAGATTTTCTGAACATATATAAAACGAAGGGGCTGTACAATAAGTATTCATGCCAGGGTCATTGCATATGGCGGCGGAGCTTCCATAAAGCCGCAATGTCGAAATGCCCGATACCACTATATGTGGTGGTTTCGACTAAGCTCAACCACCCTGAGATTACTTTTGGGACAGCCCCTTTTTGTATAGTAAAAAAATAAATCCAGAAAAATGTGGAAAATTCACCGTAAATTCACAGACTTATCCACATTTTCCCCATAGAAATCCACAAAATTCTGTGGATAAATTCACTTTAAATACAGAGTTTTCAACAAGTTTTCCACAAATTGTGGAAAATTCAGTAAATTCTTGACTAGTGAATTTGAATTTAGTAGTCGTTACATATCGTTAGAAAAAATCAAAGCTGTTCAAGGTTTGTAAGGTAGTTATAAAGCTTTCCCTTGATAAGGAAGTCTATGAGGCCACACTGGTCGATCATGGAAAGAGGACTTCCAAAATCCTGATATTTCTTTGTATAGCTGTCTATTATCTTTTTTGGTGCGGCAATGAATGACGTATTTATTGACTTTGAAATGAGGTTTGCAAAGGAATTTATGTAGATGCACTTTGACTTTGTGATGTCGTTGTATACGTCGGTGTATTGATGTGGTTCCGTGGAATTATCATATTCAAAGATATATCTATAATCACGGGCATTAAGCCATTCAAAAACATGTTTCTGATCTTGTGGAGAGAGATTTTTCGAACCGATTGTTCTTGTGGAAGTAACAAAAATTGTCACCTGCTCTTCCTCAAGCCTTTTTATCTGTTCCTCTGTTGTCTGCATGTCAATGGTGACAGTTTTCAATCCGGCAATGATGAAAGGAGCCTTGAAACTGGTGTCAATGTCTGATGTAAAGGCTACTACTGGTTCTACCTGTCTGGTTGAGATACTGTTTTCAGCAAGTCTCAGAAGACCATGGACATATTTTGAGGGGTTTTGGAATTCATCAAGCTGAAGGAAATGCAAAAGCAGATACGAAAGATTTGAACCAAGAGCAATCTGTGCCGGATTGATGTCAATGCGATGGAACTTATAGATGAATGCAGCAATTGCGATTCTGAGGGGGGCTTCTCCAAGAAAGTCCGATTTTTTATTGCCTTCGATGCGGTTGTGGTGTTCTGCAAGGGCTGTGATGCAAGAATCGATGAAGGCCTCGTTAGGTGACAGAATGACTTCGTTGTTGCTGTCTGATTCAACGATGTCTCCCGAATTCATGAGAATGGTGTGTTCCTTGTTTCCAGAATTATCTAAAGGAATGGCCGAACTGTCTGGGGGAACAATCTGGTCTAGAGAAAAAGAATCCTTCAGGATAATGGTGTCAGTTTTCTGGATGACAGAATCAGCGTCAAGATTTGAGTGGAGAAGATCCCCTTCTGTATCCTTTGATATGATGGAATCTGTATCCGATGTGCTGTTCCTTAGGAGAGAGTCGACCGTTGGAATATCATCATCTTCTTGTTCTGTCTTGGGTACAGATTGCTCCGAAGGAATGATTTCATCCGGATTCTTTACGAAGAAACCGCTTTTTGAGAGGGAGTAGATGTATCCGTCTTTTTCAAGTTCGCTGTAAGCTTTTGTAACGGTGTTTCTGCTGATTCCGTAGTCTTCTGAAAGATTTCTGATTGATGGCAGTCTGGAACCCTGAGCCAGTTCTCCTTTTGTTATCATACTGACGAAAATCTGATAAAGCTGATGATAAAGTTTTACCTTGCTGGACTTATCCAATTCAAATTCCATTTCTTTCACGGTGATCTCCAAAAATCAATCTGACCCCATAAAAACGGGTTCTACTATTATAAAATGGGATTTGAAAAAAATCAAACTATTTAAAGAGAGAAACTTTCCGGAAGAAGATCCTCAAGGTTGAAAATTTTGTATTCTGAAACAGATTTTGCAAGGATGACCTTAAAATCTTTTTCGCAGAATTCAGCAAGAACCTGACGGCATACACCGCAAGGGGGACAGAAATCTTCAATTTTTCCTTCAGGGCCACCAACAACCGCTATTGCATCAAAATCTTTGACACCTTCGCTGACTGCCTTGAATACGGCAGTTCTTTCCGCGCAGTTGCTTGGACCATAGGCGGCATTTTCGATGTTGCAGCCGGTGTAAACAGTTCCGTCTTTTGAAAGAAGAGCTGCACCTACACGAAAATGTGAATAAGGAACATAAGAAAATTCCAGCATTTTGATTGCCTTTGTTATCAAATCCTGAATCTGAGTTGTCTGAAGTTCCATGGTGTGCTCCTTTCCTTTAAATTATTTAAGTCTTATCTGGCGTTTTTCCGGGTCTTCGTTTTCTTTATAGAAAATAGCAACGTTTCCGATGACCCTTACAAGAGTAGATTCCGTTCTCTGAGCAATGTCTTCCGAATACTCTCTTTTATCATCCTTGTATTCGTTGAATTTTACCTTGATGAGTTCATGAGCTTTTAGCGAAGTCTCGACCATTTTTACAAGGTTTTCTGTTACTCCCTGCTGTCCTACAATGACAACGGGGCTCAGATCATGGGCCAGTTTCTCAAGTGATTTTCTCTGTTTACTTGTCAATTCAATCATGTTGATAGGATATCATTATTTTCTCAGTTTAGGAAGTCTCAGAGGTGCATTGATTAGTTTTCTTCTTTGTCAACTCCAAGCCCAAATAGTGCAAAATCAGCTTTGCAAGGATCTCCAGGAAAAACCTGATCCATCAGACCTGTCAGCTGAACTGCGGTCTTCATGGAGGCGGAAGGGATGTTTCCGTTTTTAGTAGTTTCGAAGAGGCCGAGTTTTGCGGCTTCCTGCATGACGTGGGTGTCAAGGGGGATAAGAAGATCTTTCTTGTGATACCAGTCTTTCCATAGTCCAAGATCAACAGGAGACTTGTCCCGAACCATCCATCTTAAGAACATATTTACCCTTTTTGCAGCTGTACCCTTTGTATGGGGGATAAGGTGACAGTTTTCTGGAAAAGAGGTACAGATTAAAGGTGACAGATAGGTTGGAGATGTGTCTGTTGAATTGGAGTCTGTATTATGTTTTGTATCTGTAACCGTCCCTGTGTTTGATAGGTACAGATTTTTGAAGTGGTTTCCAATGGTATCAGATTTTAGTAAAAAACTGCGGAGGGTATCAAAAAAAATGAGGAAGTCATTGTGGGTATACATTCTGTAAAAAGAATTGTCACCATTTGTAAATAATTTTTTGTAACCCTTTTCTATTATCCAGTCTGAGGGACTGTTGCCAGCTGATTTTAGTACGGTTTCTACATGAGAGAGAATCTGTTTGCGCTGGCCAAATGACATGGAGGATGCAAGAAATGCAACAGCTTCCTGGTCTCTACTGGTTCTGTACCTGTGCATGAATTGGGATGGATCTTTTTCAAGAAAAGCGGAGGTTTCGTATTTTTTTGCCAGATGTATCAGGGAATCTGTAATTTCATTTGTAAGCATGATTACAGTATAAGTCATAGGAAACAGGGGGACAAGGTGGTCAGATACAGATATTCACTGTGATAATTGAAAATGATGACAAAAACTGTTTGCAGTGCTATATTATAGAAATATGTTGAACATCAATAATAATACTGCGAATGTAAAAAGGGAAATCCTTGTACGTATTGCCCAGCTTCAGCTTGAAGGAAAACTGGAGGAAGGTGTACATTTCATTCCCAGGGAAATGGTTCCCCGTGACAAGCCTCCCCTACGCTGCTGTATTTTCCACGACAGAGAAATAATCAGAATGAGAACAATTGCCCGTATGGGAATTTCTGTTGAAAATATTGATGAAGAGAGAACTCTGGCTTCTTTTGCCAAAGAGGCCCTTTCCCGTGAGAAACCTACATGGCCGATGCTTACTGTCCTTCATGAAGCATGCAATGCCTGTGTCAAGGCACACTACATGGTAACCAATGCCTGCCAGGGCTGTGATGCAAGACCTTGTAAGATGAATTGTCCAAAGCAGGCTATCACCATTGAGCGCCATGCCCATATAGATGAGTCCAAGTGCATCAACTGCGGAAAATGTCTTGAAAACTGTCCATACCATGCAATCATAAAGATTCCGGTTCCTTGTGAGGAAGCCTGTCCTGTTGGAGCCATCAGCAAGGATGATCAGGGGCATGAGCACATAGATTATCATAAGTGTATTTTCTGCGGAAACTGCATGCGTGAATGTCCTTTCGGAGCCATGATGAGCAAGAGTCAGCTTGTGGACGTAATAAAAAACATCATGGACAGTGGAAAAAAAGTAGTCGCCCTTTATGCTCCTGCCATAGCGGCTCAGTTCAATGCCGTTCCAGGACAGCTTGAAAGTGCATTCCTTAAGGCCGGTTTTGACAGGACGTGGGAAGTTGCCATAGGAGCAGATATCTGTGCAGACAATGAAGCCCGTGAATTTGAGGAACGCATGGCCAGAGGCGACAGGATGATGACGACTTCGTGCTGTCCGGCTTATGTACGTGCCGTCAAGAAACATGTTCCGGCTCTGGCTGGATGTATTTCCGAGACAAGAAGCCCTATGCATTATACAGCTGAAATCGCAAAAAAGGCTGACCCTGGATGTGTGACCGTATTTGTCGGTCCATGTCTTGCAAAACGCCGAGAGGGGTATGACGATGAAATGGTCGATTATGTCCTCAGTACTGCTGACGTAGAGGCTCTTTTCATCGCAAAGGAGATTGATGTCTCAAAAATGGAAAGCACCGCAGGAACAATAATTCCGACTGCAAGCGGAAGAAATTTCGCAAAATCAGGTGGCGTTCTTGATGCTGTTGCCCTTCGCCTCAAGGACAAGACAATTCTTCGTCCTGCAAAGATCAATGGCCTTACAAAAAACGGAATGAAAATGCTGAACGCATATGGTCTCATAAACAGTGGGAAACTGCCTGCAAAACCTGATACTCCTAATCTTATTGAGGTCATGGCTTGTGAAGGTGGCTGCATAGGTGGACCAAGCATTCTGAAAAATGTAAAGCAGGCAGAAGTTCAGCTTGAGAAATATGTATCTGCCGGGGCTGAAGACAAGATAGATTGATGGAGAGATGACTTTAATGAGAGAGTTGAAAGACAGATCGGAACTTTACAAGTCAAGACAATCTCTGATGCTTACTAGCTACATACTCGCATTGATATGTCTTGTACTTGAGGCAGTCATTTCTGTGAGTGACATCAGAACCAAAGATTTTGTGAATGATTTCAAGTGGGTTTTCCGCTGGATCATTCTTTCCAATCTGCTTAATGGCATCATCCTTCTGACTCAAAAAATTCTCATCTGGGTTTTCAGAAAATCCATGATAAAGCAGATGTATGTCGTAGGTATTTCCCTGGTTGCGGTATGCGGTGTCATTTCCTGCCAGCATTATTACTATAATCTTACCCATCTCATTTTCTTCATTCCGATTCTGCTTTCTGTTCCTGCCATGAGCCGGAAATTCTGTATTACAATTTTATCGTTAAGTGGAATAGGATTTCTGCTTTCATTTTTCTTCAGGTCTTTTGATAATACATATCAGAACAGTTTGTTGCCTGACTTCATGATTGGTCTGGCTTTTTATCTGGTGTTTGGAAGCTTGTCCTATTATCTTGTCCTCTATCTGATCCAGCAGAATAAAAAATTGATGGCATCAAAGAATGAGGCGGAACTTGCCAGCAATGCTAAAAGCGACTTCCTTTCAAACATGAGTCATGAAATCAGGACTCCGATAAATTCAATTCTCGGAATGAACGAGATGATTCTCCGTGAAACTACAGAAGAATCCATCGCAGGTTATGCGGAAAACATCTCAAGGTCCGGAACTGCATTGATGTCTTTGATCAATGACATTCTTGATCTTTCAAAAATTGAATCTGGAAAAATAGAAATCGTCTGCAGTGAATATGAATTGAAGTCCCTCATTCTTGATGCAGTGACGATGGTTCGTGAAAGAATAGAAAAGAAAAACCTGAAATTCATCATCAATGTAGATGAATCTATTCCGTCTGTACTTTACGGGGATGATTCAAGAATCAAGGAAATACTGCTGAACTTTTTGACAAATGCGGCAAAATACACAAGAGAAGGTTCCGTAACTTTTACTGTTTCCTGGGTTGATGATGGAGGTTATGCAGAAATGACCTTCTCTGTAAAAGACACCGGCAACGGAATCAGGGAAGAAGATCTTCGTAAGATGTACGGTCGCTTTGAACGTTTTGATCTTGAACAGAACAGAAATATTGAAGGGACAGGTTTAGGTCTTAGAATATCAAAACAACTTTCAAATCTCATGGGTGGTGACATATTCGTAACCAGTGAATATGGCGTTGGATCTGATTTTTCATTGAAGCTCAGACAGAAAGTAATTTCTGAAAAACCGATAGGCAGAGTTGATTTTCTTAAAAATAAAATTGAAGGAAGAAAGAAATACAATGTTCTTTTCAAGGCTCCTGAAGCAAAGGTTCTTGTAGTAGATGATATTGATATGAATCTTTTTGTCATTGAAAATCTTCTCAAGCAGACAGAGATGAAGATTGATCTTGCGGAAAGTGGCGATGAATGCATAAGAAAATCATGCATCGAAGAGTATGATCTTATTCTTATAGACCATATGATGCCTGGTATGAATGGACTGGAAACTTTGGGTTTCATCAGGGAAAGGGATGACAGCCGGAACAAGGAAACTCCGTGTGTAATGCTTACTGCCAACGCCTTTAACGGAGCCAGGGAAATGTATGAGAAGGCTGGTTTTTCGGATTATGTGACTAAGCCGATTGAGTGCGACAAACTGGAAAGGACAATTAGCAGACTGTTGCCTAAGGATAAAGTTACTTTCATTTAGCCTGATGGTCTAAAAACCCTTTTTTTCAAATTAGAATGACATAAAACTAAAATATGTCATAAAAAATTATTGATAAATGTATCTATCTATAGTAAAATTGCATAATTCTACAAATACACACTTTTTGGAATGTGGAAAGGGGTTATATGAATAAAATAATCGAGATGAAACACCTTTCAGAGGCTGTTTACTACATGAAATTTGAAGCTCCGGATATTGCAAAGAACCGCAAGG
>JAEDDW010000034.1 GCA_016293645.1 Treponema sp.
AACGAACAGATTAAGGCTGACCTTCCAGTCACAATGGAAATCATGAGTCTTGATAAGGCAAAGGCAGAAGGAGCCCGCGCATTGTTCTCAAACAAATACGGTGAAGACGTCAAGGTCTATACAATCGGTACTAAGGACAATTGGTTCAGCAAGGAAGTCTGCGGTGGTCCACATGTTCAGCATACAGCACAGATCGGTGACTTCAAGATCGAAAAAGAACAGTCATCTTCAGCTGGTGTACGCCGTATCCGTGCAACAATCAGCGGTGGTCTTCCACTGGATAAGTAAAAGAAAGACAGGCAACAGGCAGCTGTAACCATTGTGATGACGCCTTGTTTATCTAAAAAGGCATAGGAACTTGGTTTCTGCTTATTGCTACTATCGAGGTGAAATTATGAAAAAGATTATTTTAAAAGTTCTTTCGGCAGCAATCCTTTCTGCGGCAGTTTTCGCTCAGAATGACATGACTCCCCTTGCTGTTGTCAAATACAATAAATCAGAGACAATTACTTTGAAGCAGCTTAAGACAAGGGCTTTCTTTGTTCAGAAGCAGTATGGAATCGATTCTCTTCCATTGGACCAGAAGCAGGTTCTTCTTGAAAACATGATTTCAGAAAAACTCCTTCTTCAGGCAGCTACAAAGGAAAATGTAACGATTTCTGATTCTCAGGTTGACAATTCCTTCCTTGCTTCTTTCAGCCAGCAGCTTGGAAGGCAGATTACTGAAGCAGAACTTTCAAACTACATAAAGCAGTCTTCCGGCAAAACTCTTGATGAATACATCAAAGAGATGAGCGGCATGACACTTGCTGAATACAAGGCATACCTCAAGACCCAGCTTGTCATCCAGAATTACGTTTCTATGAAAAAGCAGTCCGAGATCCAGGCTGTCGCAGCTACAGACAAAGAAATCCGTGATGCCTATGAGCTCAATAAATCAAACTTCAAGTGGGATGACATGATGAGACTTTTCCTTGTCATGGTTCCAAAGGGAGATGATGATGTTGCAGCAAAGGCTCTTTGTGAGGACATTCGCAACAAGTACACCAAGGATCCAAAAAAGAGTGTTGAAATTGTAAATTCTCCAGACAACGGAACAAAATATCAGGCTGGCGAGATTACTGTGGCAAAGACGGTTCAGCAGGCACAGCTTCTCAGATGGCCGGAAGAAAAAATGACTGAACTTTTCTCCCACGCTGAAAAGTATGTCAGCGATGTTACAAAGACAGCTACAGATTTCCAGTTCTTTGTAGTTCTCAAAAAGTACGACGCCAAGCTTCTGTCGTTGAGCGATGTCGTTCAGCCGGAAACTACAATCACTGTTTATGACTACATCAAGGGCAACCTTACACAGCAGAAACAGTACACATATTTCAAGAATGCGGCACAGGACATGGGAAAAGAACTTAATGTTCCTGAGTATGTAGATCGCAAGAAGAAAGATGAAGCTTTGAACAAGCTTCTCAACTGGTAGGAAAGAGGTTATCCGTGTCACGACGAAACGGCAGAATTTTAGCAGTCCAGGCATTGTACTCCTATGATGTGGGTAAAATGCCTTTGGATGAATTGTTGAAGCTTAACTGGAATCAGAACGAAGCTGATGAAACT
This sequence comes from Treponema sp., assembly GCA_016293645.1. Taxonomy (GTDB): domain Bacteria; phylum Spirochaetota; class Spirochaetia; order Treponematales; family Treponemataceae; genus Treponema_D. The sequence goes on from JAEDDW010000034.1 coordinate 1,609, forward strand.
GTTCCTGAGGCATTGAAAATCGAAGAAAGTGTATCCGAGGGTTCTAAATCGGAAGAGGCAGATTTTGCCCGCCTTCTCATCTCGGGAACCATCAACCACATTGATGAGATTGACGGAAAAATCAAGTCTCATCTTTCCGCAGGTTGGGATTTTGACAGACTGAACAAGGTGACTCTTGCAGTTCTTAGAATAAGCGTTTTTGCAATACTTTATCAGAAGGATCTTAATCCTACAATCGTAATTGATGAGGCAATTGGAATTTCAAAGGATTTTGGAACAGACGATTCGTTCAAATTCATCAATGCGATTCTTGATACAATCCGTAAGGAAGAAGAGAAGGCGTGAAAAAGAAGTGTCTGGGCATGGCAGGTGTGATATTTGCACTGCTGCTGTGCTTTGTGTCATGTTCTTCTCATTCCGAGGGTTCTTCTTTTACATCCCGGCTTGATGCAATCGATGTCTTTATTTCACAGAATTCTCCTGAAAGTGCGATCAAGGCATTGAAAAAGCTTGAAAAAAAAGCATACAGTTCCTACGAGCGGCTTGGAATCTACAAACGCTATATTCTTCTTGGCGAAAAAAAGGTCGCTGAAAAAGTTCTTGTGAAAGGACTTAAAAAGCTTTCCGGCAATCCTGAACTTTCCGCAGTCTATGGAAATTTTCTTTTGAGGGAAGGCAGGCTGGAAGAGGCTTTTTCCGTATCCCAGTGCCTTGAGAACAGCGACTATTCTTCAATCTATGCGGAATGTGTTCTCAGAAAGGCTCTTGTGTCCCTTGATTCAAAGGGCGAGGTTCTTGAGGAGGCATTTTCTCCAATTAAAAAGAAATCAAAGCGAAAGATGAAGGCAAGCGAATTTCTGCCGGCAAAAACTCCGGAAGAAATAAAACTTGTTTTCTGCAGCGATAAATTCGTTCCAATCTATATTGGAGCCTACAAAGGATCCGGGGACAGCAGGTGGATATATAATGCAGCTTCTGTTCTCATGAGAACCGGTGACTACAGGGCTGCCGCTGAACTTTATCCACAGAAAATAACCACGTATAGGGAAAGCCTTTTCTGGGGCACTGTTTTTTTTGATGCCGGACTTTATGCGCAGAGTCTTTCTGCCCTCGAGGCCAGTGATCATCTGGCTGCCCTTGATGGTAAGGGTGATTTTTCAAGCGACATATATGCGCAGATTCTTGCTCTTGAATCTGATTGCTGCTATGTTGAGGATGATGATGAGCGCAGCGAAGAGTTGAGGCAGAAACTGTGTTCAATGGAGGGCGGAAGATTCGTCACGCCGTTGACACTGATAAATACAGCCATGTATTCAAAAAGACATGAGGATTTTGAAGGTCATTATGCTTCGATGGAAGATCTTGTTGACCGTTTCCCGGAATATATTCCAGGTATCTATGGTTATGGACAGCTTGCCGTCGATCAGCTCAAAAGGCCGAAGGAAGATTTTTATTCCCTCCAGTTAAGGAAAGCAGGCCTTAAGACATTGGAAATGGAAAAGCGTGACAGGATTCCTACGGTTACCGTGGAAGATGTCTATGGAAAAATAGACCTTGTTGAAGGTTCCGAAAAGATCCCAAAGCTTATTGTCCTGAAGGATATCCTGGACCACGAGAAACACAAGGCTGACAAAACTCATAAATCGGAATCCGATGTCTGGAAGATTCTTGAGAAAAGCGAATCGGAAAACAACTATCCTTCTGAGATAGTTCATTATGCGGTTTCCTATTTTGTGGAATCCAAGATGCCTAAGGAAGCTCAGGGAATTTTTGAAGGCTACATGCGCCGTAAATATGACTTTGACATTCTGAAGGATCCTTCCGTGCTGGAACTTTGGGAATGCGAGTATGCCGCCTGGTTTGCATGTACTGACGGTGATTTTGCAAGAGGTATTGAACTTTACCGTTTTATCGCTGACAGATATGGTCAGAGATTGCCGGCCCTCAACAGCTGGGCAAGCAACAGCAGTGTGGTGAATACCTTTGTCAATCTTGCCGTAATCTACGAAAGTACTGATTATCTTGAGGAAGCTCTTGAAATGCTTACCATGGCTACGGCAAGGACTGTAGAGGGAAAGGAAAAATCCGAGATCTTGTTCCGTATGGCTGAATTGAGCTGGAATACCGGTGACAGCAGAAGCGCGGCAAGGTCGTTGAAGTATGCACTTTCTCTCGATAACAGCAATAACAAGGCAAGGCTTCTTCTGAAAAAAATCAAGGCTGAAAAATAGCCTTGAAAATTTGACTTTAATTAAAAAAATTTGTAAATTTACATTATTATCAGATAATAATATGGAGGAAATAAATGAATATCAAACCATTGGCAGACAGAGTTCTCGTAAAGCAGGCTGCAGCAGAAACAAAAACTGCAGGCGGACTTATCATTCCTGAAACAGCACAGGAAAAGACACAGCAGGCTGAAGTTGTAGCTGTAGGACCAGGAACAGAAAAGGAAAAAATCACTGTAAAACCTGGCGACAAGATTCTTTATGACAAGTACGCTGGAACAACAATCAAGATGGATGGAGAAGATTATCTCATCCTCAAGAACTGTGACATTATTGCCATTGTTGAATAATGGAGGACAATTGGTGTGTCTTTTTGACGCATTTTTAGTCTGAATATGGGCCGTCGTGTCAAAATGACACGGCGGTCGTTTTTTTTACCGGTACTTTCTGGAAAAAAAAGAAAAAAAATCCAGTTAAGGTGAAATTTTTTCCATGTGAGTGAAAATAATTTCTTTATACGTTAGTTGGCATGGTTTATGCATATATTTCTATGACAGATCTTGCCGAAAGGCGTGGAGGAAATTATGAAGAATAGTTCAATTTTGGATGATGTTGTAAGAATGCACCTTAATGAAGTAAAGAGATATCCTCTCCTTACTCCGGAACAGGAAACCATAGTTGCTGAAAAAGCACTCAAGGGCGACAGGAAGGCCCGTGAACTTATCCTTACTTCCAACATGAGATTTGTCATAAAAGTGGCAGCCGCATACCGCAATCGTGGGCTTGATTTTGAGGATCTGATCAGTGAAGGTTACATCGGACTCATGAAGGCTCTTGATCACTTTGACGTCTCAAAGGGCTATCATTTCATTTCCTATGCAGTGTGGTGGATCAGACAGAGCATCCTCAAGGCTATACTTGATACAGGACGTGCCATTCGCCTTCCGGTAAATAAGGAAGCACAGCTTCGCGATATAAAGAAAACTCTCCATGAGGTATCTTCGGATGAAAGAAAATCAGAAGAGGAAGAACTTGAGCAGGTTGCTTCGATTCTTGGAATGACAAAGTTTCATGTACGTGAAATGCTCAATATCTCACGCGAAATGAAAAGACTTGATACTCCTCTTACTTCGGACTCAGAGCTGACTATCATGGATACACTTGCTTCTGAATTCAAGACTCCTGAGGAAAATGCAGTTGAACAGTCCATGAAGGATGAGCTCAATGCCCAGCTTCTTAAAATGGATTCAAAGTCGGCTCAGGTAATTGCAATGCGTTATGGACTTAATGGGTATGGAGAAAGAACTCTTAAGGAAGTAGGTGAGAGAATGAATCTTTCAAGGGAAAGAGTCCGTCAGATTGAGAAAAAGGCTCTGCTTACCTTGCGTGAAAGCAACGGAATTGATTCCGCTCTCCATGAATACATCACCGCTTGATTTGTGCCGATGGGGTTCATTCATTCTTTCAGATAATTGAAAGCGTCATAGCGTGCAATTTTCAGTATCTCCTTGTCTCTGGCAAGATCCGCGATGGCAAGTGATAGATAACCAGATTGTGAGGTTCCGGAAATTTCTCCGGGACCTCTTAGTTTTAAATCCTGTTCTGCGATATAAAAGCCATCGTTGCTTTCATGGAGCGCCTTGAGCCTTGCTTTTCCTTCTTCCGTAATGTTTTTTCCGTATATAAGGAAGCAGTATGACTGCAAGCTGGAACGGCCTACACGTCCTCTAAGCTGATGGAGTTCAGCAAGACCAAAACGGTCCGCGTGCTCGATGGCGATGCATGTTGCATTTCCAACATCGACACCAACTTCAACAACCGTGGTGGCTACAAGAATCTGTATTTTGCCTTCACTGAATTCCTCAAGAATTTTTTTCTGTTCATCCTCAGGAACTTTCCCATGAATGAGTGCACATCTTGTTTCCGGATAGACTTTTTTTGAAAGAAATTCGTACATTTCTTCAGCAGACTTCAGTGACCTGTCATCTCTTTCTTCATCTTCACCGATTCTAGGATAGACAAAGTATGCCTGGTGTCCGGCGTTTATTTCTTTCCGTACGGCCTCATAGACATTTCTTTCATTTCCCATGACGGTAAGCAGTGTCTTTACAGGCTTTCTTCCTGCCGGCATTGATTTGATTACGCTGACATCAAGATCACCGAAAGCTGTAAGGGCAAGTGTCTGGGGAATAGGTGTTGCGCTCATCATCAGGACGTCAGGAGTATGTGCCCTTGATCCAAAAGTTACCCTTCCTTTGTCGATGATGCTTTCCCTCTGGGCGACACCAAACCGATGCTGCTCGTCTATTATCGCAAGCTGGAGTTTTTTGTACTGCACGTTGCGGCTGAACAGGGCATGGGTTCCGATTACAAGGTCAATGGTGCCGTCTCGTAAAGCATTGACCAGATTCTCACGGCCTGCGGATTTAAGGTTGCCTGTAAGAAATGCGGTATGGACATTGAGTGCATCAAGAAGTCTTGCGGCGTTTTCTGCATGCTGTCTTGCAAGAAGTTCTGTAGGAGCAAGGACTGCACATTGTCCGCCGTAGTCTACCGTTCTGATGACAGCAAAAAAAGAAACAAGGGTTTTACCGGAACCTACATCCCCCTGGAGAAGACGCTGCATGCTGAAAGGTGGTCTTGATCTTTCTGTGCCGGTCCCATCCATCTGGCTGTTCAGCATCGTGTTGAACTCACTCTGGCTTCTGTCTATGTCGGCGTTGATGTCCATTATGGACTGCATCTGATCTTCCGTAAGTTCAAATTCCAGGCGCTGTACCAGCTGTTTCTGTCTTGGTGAAAGAGTTGCCATGAAACGATCTTTCAATTGCTCCAGATGTTCCTTTGATGTGTCCGGGGTTTCAAATAAAGGTGCGGCGCTTCTTATCGCGGATGGATCGCCGGCTGCATTTTCAAAAACTGCGGTTTCTGTAAAGTCCGGGAGCCGGCCTCTGTGTTCCAATGCACGCTGAGCCATCTTGCTTTCAAACTGAAACAATTCCTCGTATATGAGTGTACGCCTGGCTTCTTCTACCTGCTGCATGTTCTGTGGCATATGGATCTGCATAAGTGCCGAACTTTTGGAAAGAAGTTTTCTTTCCTGCATGATGTTCTGTGGCAGTTCATCGGAAATTGATTTGCCGTAGGTTTTGATTGCTGATGCTATGGTCTTTCTGTAGTTCTTCTGGGAGAGACCTTCAGTCAAGGGGTACACTGGATTGAGTGCGCTGTCTGGAACAGGAGTGCCAAGGTAGTCCTGAAGATCTCCGTCATAGGAAAGACGTTCTGCTTCAAAGGCTGTCGACTGCAATTCATTGTATTTGATTTCAAAATGACCGGTCACGGAAATTATTGATCCAACGGGAAGTGATTTTTCAAGGAATGCCCGGTTGAAGGCAACAAGCCATGCGTCTGCAGTTCCGTCGGTGATTCCAAGCTTAAGGGTCTTCATGCGGCCATAGCCAAACCAGGAATGCGACGTGACTTTGCAAACAGTGTGGACTTTAGTTCCGTGTGAAAATTCTGCAAGTGAAATTCTTTTTGTCCTGTCATCATAGTCACGGGGGTAAACTGAAAGCAGATCAGCTACGGTAAAAATGTTGAGTTTTGCAAATTGCTTTGCCGTTGCAGGACCAACACCTGCAAGGGATTCAACGGTTCCGTTCAGTTCTTTCAGGAGCATAGGCTATATAGGAAGGCTTGAAAGAATGTTGATGAGGATGTTCAGCAGTATGTTCAGGACAGCCTGGCATGCAACAAGTGAAATTATTGCGATGATGAGGGCTGCCTTGTAGGTGAGTGTCTTTCCAAAGGAAAAAGTTCTTGCGATTCTGTAGACGAGGGAAGAAATCGAGCTGTCGATCTGGTTAAGCATGAAACTGCTCTGGTTGTATGCGTTTCTGTTTACAAGAATCACGATGAGACGGATGACAAACACGATGATGATGAATGTGATCAGCGATGAGATTATTGAGAATACAACCTGAACGGCAACTGCGAGAATCATTCCGACGGAAACGGTTCCGCCATTGGCAAGGGCATTTAAAAGTGATGAGACTGCTCCAAGTACGCAGAGTGCCAGGGCCGGTGAAAAATCAAAACTGCCTATTCGAAGCCATCTGAAACGACGGAACAGGTTCATGTATGGATCGCATATGCCTGCAAGGAATTCCGTAAAGCGTGAATAGGACATGCCCGGTATCCATGTGAGGATGATCCTTATGAAACAAAGGAACGAATACATTGAGACAAATGCTGCGGCAATTCTGAAAAAACTGATTATCATGTTTTAAATATACTCAATTTCATTCCATAAAACAAGTTGACGAATTGTACGGGAGTTGCTTTGCGGTTCTTGATTGCCGTGATGGCCATGACTGCCGGATGATGCAGCCTTGTGGGATAAGCAGGATTGCTGTACTTCGATAAACTCAGCAACCGCGAAGTCGAAGTATCCTGAGGATGTTTTTGCAGGATGGGGCCCCTTCGACTGCGCTCAGGGATCCTTGACGAAGACGAAAGTCTTGCGGCGAAAGTTAAATTGGTGGAAGTAACTAGGGATCAAATATTTTTAAGCAGCCTGTACAAGAATTGCTTCGCAATTCTTGCGGCGAAAGTTAAATTGGTGGAAGTAACTAAAGAACAGATGCTTTCGCCGATTAGTTGGTCCACACATCCATTACTTTCGGAGTGTCTTTAAGTGACTGGATGAAATCGTCGCTGTGTGACACGTTCAGCTGGGCGTTGGCTTTTACTATGTAGTTTCTTCCATTTATGTTGTCCAGATGGAAGTAGACAAGGCAGTTTCCGTTTCCCTGTTCTCCAAAGATCAGATCCTTGAGTACTGCGATTTCCTTTACCTTGTCAAATCCACTTTCAAGCTGTATGTGGACTTCCGAAATTGAACGCTGCTGAAGACTGTTGATGTCCTCTATGGAATCAATCAATAAGCTTGGGCTTTCACGTGGTTCCGCAGGTGTACCCATGTCGACTTTTCCGCGGAAGGCATAGACTCCTTCGTTCTGTATCTTGTCCTTGAGCTGTTCCCAGGTTTTTGGAAAGAAAGTCACGTCGATGGAGCCCTTGAAGTCGTCGAGTTTAGCAAATGCCATTGGGGCACCTTTTTTTGTCATGATGGTACGGATGTTGCTTATCATGCCGACTGCCGTATAGGTCGTACCCGTATTGCGTGCCCACCGGTTTCCACCGCTTGCCTCCTGAGCTGCTTTTTCTGCCAAAGCTACCTTGCCGGCGCGCATGATGTTCTCGCTGTTTACTGTTGAACATTTTTCGATGACACTTCTCCATTCGTCAAGAGGATGTCCTGAAACAAAGCAGCCTATGAGTTCCTTTTCCATGTTGAGGAGGGCCATTTTCGGCATCTCTTCCACTTTTTCGAATTTGAAATCAGCGAATTCCTTTATGCCTGCGTCCTCAAAAAGACTTACCTGGCCGTAGGAAGCTTCTGCGATTTTCTTTTCTTCGTAGGCAATGGCGGCTTCATAGTTTGCAAGAAGGGTTGCTCTGTTCTGTTCCAGCTTGTCAAAGCCGCCGGTCTGTATGAGGACTTCAATAGCCTTTTTGTTGACCAGCTGTTTAGGGGCGCGTTTTTCTCCCGTTTCTTCGTCAGTGCCGGAGTCGCGCAGCTTGAGGCATCGGTCAAGAAAATCGATGAAGCTGGTGAACGGTCCGTTTTCCTTGCGCTCCCTGACGATGGCGGCGGCAGCTCCGGTACCCATTCCCTTGATTCCGCGCAGACCGAACACGATTCTTCCGTCTACAACGTCAAAATTGATATCTGAGCGGTTGACGTCAGGCGCATCTACAGGAACTCCCATCTTTCTTGCTTCTTCTATATAGAAAGGAAGTCCGTCTGTCGTTGTGATTTCATTGGTAAGGTTGGCTGCCATGAATTCAGCAGGGTAGTGGCACTTGAGCCATCCCGTACGGTAGGCAAGAACTGTATATGCCGCTGCGTGAGACTTGTTGAATCCGTATCCTGCAAACGGAACCATGATTTCAAAAATTTCTTCAGCGTGTTCCGTGGTGAATCCTTCTTTGAGGGCACCTTCTACGAATTCCTTTTTCTTTCCCATGAGAACTTCAGGCTTCTTTTTACCCATGGCACGTCGGAGCATGTCGGCACCACCAAGAGAGAATCCGGCGATTTTCTGGGAAACCTGCATGACCTGTTCCTGGTAGACCATGATTCCGTAGGTTTCCTTGAGGATTCCTTCAAGACATGGGTCAGGATAGTTTATCTTTGCAGGATCTTTTTTTCCTTCAACAAAGTTTGGAATATAAGCCATTGGTCCTGGTCGGTACAGGGCGTTCATGGCGACAAGGTCGTCAAGACAGTTTGGCTGAAGGGCTTTCATCCATTTCTGCATTCCCGGGGATTCAAACTGGAAGATGGCGACTGTTTCACCTCGGGCAAACATTTCGAATGTCTCCCTGTCGTCTTCTGGAATTTCTCTTGTGTTTACAGGCTTTTCGCCTTCCTTCAAGTGGCTGTTGATGATGTCTTCCGTATAGCGGATGAGGGAAAGTGTCTTCAAACCAAGGTAGTCGAATTTGACAAGACCGCAAGGTTCGATGATGTCCATGGTGTACTGAACGGCTGTCTTCATCTTTCCGTCGGCATCGGTGATTGCAAAAACAGGAGCCCAGTCAGGCAATGCCGTAAGTCCGATGACCATACCCGATGCGTGAAGTCCAGTGTTTCTGATACATCCTTCAAGTTTCATGGCCAGCTCAAAAAGCTTTGTGAATCTTGGATCGTCCCTGTAAGGAATCAGCTGCCCACCGTCAGGCATTTTTTCCGTAGGCGGATTGAAGCAGTCCTTGAGTTTTGCTTTGGGGCTGTCAGGTACACATTTTTTCAGCATGTTGACGTCTGAAAGGGGAATGTTTAGGATTCGGCCTACGTCTGCGATTACGTTCTTTGGTTTCAATGTACCGAAGGTTACAATGTGCCCAACCTGGCTTTCACCGTAAAGGTCTCTCGTGTGCTGGATGATTTCCTGTCGAAAGTCGAAGTCCATGTCGATATCAAAGTCCGGCATGGAAACGCGTTCCGGGTTAAGGAATCGTTCGAAGATCAACTTGAAGCGGAACGGATCAATGTCCGTGATACCCATGGAATAGGCGACAAGGGAACCTGCTCCGGAACCACGACCTGGACCAATCGGAATGTAGTGTTTTGGCTTGTCGTGGATGTTGTCATAAAGGGATTTTGACCAGTTGATGAATTCCCAGACGATGAGGAAGTAGCCGGAAAATCCCATGCCGAAGATGATTCCAAGTTCGTATTCGCATCTCATGCGGATTTCTTTTGTGATCTCAGGATAGCGCTTGCGCAGACCTTCTTCGACAATGTGGCGCATGTAGTCATCCTGGTTCTGGGTGTAGTCCTCGTGCTTCTGGAATTCCTTTGGAAGTTCAAAGCGGGGAAGGGTGCCTTTGAGTTCCGGCGTAGAATACTGATGAATTGTAAGGTCACACATGGATGCAATCTTAAGCGTATTGTCCATGGCTTCCTTAATGACGCCTTCATCGATTCCCTGGATTCCGGAGAGAACCTTTTCCATTTCTTTGTCTGATTTGAGATACCATTCAGGTCCACCCATTGGAGGTGTTTCACTGAGAAGTTTTTTATGTCCGATTGCGACGAGTGCGTTCTGGGCTTCGGCATCTTCTTTGTTTGCGTAATGGATATCGTTTGTAAGTACAAGACCTATTCCAAGGTCCCTGGCAAGCTTCACAAGTTTTGGTGCGACTTCAATCTGATCTTCAAGGCCATGGTTCTGGAGTTCTATGTAGTAGTTTTCCTGGCCGAAAAGATCGCGGTATTTCTTTGCAACCTCGTAGGCTTCCTCATCTCGGCCGTTCATCAGAAGCTGTGGAATTTCTCCCTGTATACAGGCGGAACAGCATATGAGTCCTTCATGGTATTTTTCGAGAAGCTCAAAGTCAATGCGGGGCTTGAAGTAGAAACCGTCGGTGAATGCTATTGAAGACAGCCAGCTCATGTTCTTGTAGCCGGTCTGGTTCTTGCAAAGAAGTATCAGGTGGAAGTATTTTCCGTGCTTTCCATTTCTTCCGTAGGGAATAAGATTCTGTTCTTTATGGCTTCCGTAGGCAACGTAGAATTCCTCGCCGACGATAGGATTGATTCCGTTCACATGGCACAGTTTCTCAAAGTTCAGCGCACCAAACATGTTTCCGTGGTCCGTAAGTGCAAGGGCCTTCATGTTCATTGCTTTTGCTTTTGCTACAAGGGTGTCGATTTTTGAACATCCGTCAAGAAGTGAATAGTCTGAGTGTACGTGAAGGTGAACAAATCTGCTTTCCGGAGTTCCTTCCGGGGCCGGGTCGAATACGTGATAGTCTGCCATGGATATAATATAGAATGTTTTGACAAAATATGCTATCTTGTATGAAATTACATTTTATTCAGAGGTTTTTAACTATGGTATCACTTATTGTTGGCGTAGTTCTCATCGGTTTCTGTGTTTTCGCCTGTCTTCCAAACGGGCTTGATTGGAGTTCTGATGTAATCAACTTTCTCAAGGGATTTGTTCCTGCCTTCACAGCTTTCTGCGGTCTCATTTCGATTTTCATCGGATTTGCCGACATCAAGGATAAGAAAGAAGCTAAAAAGGAAGAGCTTGCAGCAAAAAAAGCGGAAGAAAATAAATAATCATCATCCCATGAATTTCCTCAAATTCAATTGACGCATGATGTTTTTTTGTGGTATATTTTCTTACCCCGTAAAATAATGGCAACCGCTCATTGCCAATGTTCGAAGCTGGATGCAAAGTGGAGAACGAAACTTTTATTTGAAGGTAAATTAAATGAAAACTATTTTTGCAAAGAATGCTGAAGTAAAGAATGACTGGTATGTCATCGATGCAGCAGGAAAGACACTTGGTCGTGTAGCAGCAGTAGCAGCTTCTGTTCTTCGTGGAAAGAACAAGCCATCTTACACACCTAACTCAATTTGTGGTGATTTCGTTGTTATCATCAACGCAGACAAGATCCAGGTAACAGGAAACAAGCCAGAAGGAATGCTCTATCGCCACTATACTGGTTTCGTACGTGGTCTCCGTTCATACTCGTTCAATGAACTTCTTGCAAAGCACCCAACAGAACCTCTTAGAAGAACAATCTGGGGAATGCTTCCACACAATCGTCTTGGCCGCAAGATCATCGGTAACTTGAAGATCTACGCAGGTGCTGAACATCCACATGCAGCACAGAACCCACAGCCACTTGAAGTGTAATAGGAGTCTATCATGGTAAAGAATCTTGCAATTGGAACAGGAAGAAGAAAGACAGCTGTTGCTCGCGTTTTCTTGCGCGATGGCTCAGGTAAGATCGTTGTAAACGGAAAGGATGTAAAGGAATACTTCGCTACAGAATCACAGGTTCGTGTTCTCAGCCAGCCACTTCTCGTAACATCTAACGCTAATAAGTTTGACATCCTCATCAATGTATTTGGTGGTGGTCTCAACGGACAGGCAGCTGCTTGTCTCCACGGAATTGCTCGTGCACTTACACAGGTTGATCCTAACGCACACACAGCACTCAAGGCTAACGGATACCTTACTCGCGATTCTCGTATGGTAGAACGCAAGAAGTACGGTCAGCGTGGTGCTCGCCGCAGATTCCAGTTCTCTAAGCGCTAAACTTATATTTACATACAGTTTCGAATGCTTATTCGAGAGATGGTGCAGACTTTGCACGGTGTATATGAAATTACTCCGGATGCAGGGTCTGCATTTTTTTTGCGTAAAGAATATCTTACCCTTGTAGATCCTGAACGGATTTGTTCCGGCTCCCGGTTGAATGATGAGGAGACTGCGGACATCCTTAATGCGGCCCTTGTCTACAGTGCCGAATTTGCCGCCATGACATATCTTGCCCGTGCCGAACACTGCCGTGCGGCCCTTACCCAGAAACTTCTTAAAAAGCAGATTGATAAAAAGGCCATCGATCTTGCCCTGGATTATCTTGAAAGCGTCCATTATCTTGATGACGAACGTTTTGCGGGGGCATGGCTGAGGACCCGTTCCATTGACCACGCGGAAGGCAGGATCCGCCTTGCTTCTGAACTGGCATCCCGGGGAGTGGACCGCAATGCGGCAAAAAAAGCTCTGGATGAATTCTTTGAGGAACACAACCAGATGGAAATATGCCGCCGTGCCTTGAAAAAAGCCAGGGCGACGAAAAATGATCCTGATAAGATAAAGGCTTCCCTGATGCAGAAAGGTTTCTCCCTGAAAGAAATCGAAAGTGCCATGAAGGAAAGTGATTTTGAATACGGCTGTTGATCCATTTTTGATACAGATTATTTTAAGAAAGATGGATTTTTCCTCCATTTTGTCAAAAATCTCTATAAAAAATATGGCATTAAAAATAAAATAATGATATAGTTTGCGTCATGGAAAAAGGCGAAGAGAGACCGGTTGTCTATTCAGCGCTGGAAGTTGCCAATTATTGTGGCGTTGTAAACCAGACAGCAATCAACTGGATAAAAAATGGGCATTTGAAAGCATATAAAACTCCTGGTGGTCAGTTCCGTGTGTATCCTGATGATCTGGCTGAATTCATGACTGAACGAAAGATGCGTGTTCCTGATGACGTGCTTGTTCAGTGTACAAAAAATTCCCAGGAAAATAGAAAAATCAAGATTCTTTTTGTTGATGATGATGAAAGTTTCAACAATGTAAGCGTTTCAATCCTTAGAAAAAGCATGCCTGATGCTGAGATCTATCAGGCTTTCGATGGTTTTGAGGCCGGATCTATGACCGTTAAAAAGCAGCCTGACTGCCTTATTCTTGATCTCAGTCTTCCAGGCATAGACGGAATCAGGATCTGCCATACAGTCAAAACGAGTGATGCTTTTGGAAATCCTGAAATCATTGTCGTTACTGCGATGGAAGATCCTGAACTTGAACAGACCTGCCGTGACCTTGGTGTAAAGCATTTCTTTCATAAACCTGTTTTCATTCCGGAACTGGTTACGGCGGTCAAAGATGTTCTTGGCATAAGCAAATAAAATCAATCCATCAGATCGCAGTAATATGCCGGAAATGGAATTTTGTTTTCCAGTCTGCTTTCAACGGCTGATGGGAGGACTGCACTGCCCACAGATGTTTTTCTCATTTCCTTTGCGAATCCCATGAGAAGATTGTAGAAATTCTCCGGTTTTGTATATGAGTAATCCACGACTTCATAATCAGCAAAATCGTATTCCTTGCGTTTCATGGCATCCACCAGGTCTTCCATTGATCCGGTGCTGTCGATGAGTTTGTTTTCCATTGCCTGCTTGGCTGTGTAGATTCTTCCGTCTGCAAGTTCAATGACCTCATCCTTTGTCATTTTTCTTCCGTCTGAAACAACTTCAACAAAACGTTCGTAACCGTCGTCACAGATTGACTGCATGATCATTTCCTGTTCCTGTGTCAGAGGCTCGCTTACGGAGCCCATGATCTTGTTGCGGCCAGAATGGATTGTCTTCATCTTGATTCCGTATCTGTCCATGAGCTGGGAAAGGTCTACAAACTGTCCGCAGATTACACCGATTGAACCTACAAGGGAATTCCTGTTGGCCATGATGTAGTCGGAAGAACATGCGATGTAGTATCCGCCGCTGGCTGCAAGATTCTTGAAGTAGGCGTAGACCGGGCGCGAAGTCTGTTTCTTGTAGTCACAAAGCGCAATGTATGTCTCGTCTGCCTCGTAAAGTCCGCCGCCGGGAGAATTAACGGTCAGGATGATACCCTTGTTGTTCTTGTCTTCCTGAAGTTCCTTGATCGTTTCGCAGATCCACTTCTGGTTGTATGTGTCCCCGGTTTCCGCAATCATTCCGGTGATTTCAATACGGGCGATGTATTCGTTCTTTGGAAGTTTTATCTTCGCATTTTTTCCGACAAACCTGCTCATGAAGTTTTTGTTGGTGTCTTCAATGGATTTGAATTCAGCTTTTGGTTTTTCGTTTTCATTTGAAGCTGAAATTTTTTTTGCGGCGGTATTGATTCCGCTTATTACTGCTATGGCAATTATAGCGGAAAAAATTATCGATCCGCTGTTGAATTTTCTAAATCGCATTTTTTTTCTCCTATGGTCATTTTTCAAAATCGGCAGGCGTTAGTTTTCCGGTTCTTAGGGCTTCCTGTTTGAGATAATAGTAGGCGTCGGTGAAAGTCATCGTCATGTACGGAATTACCCAGATGAAAAGGATTCCGCATGTGAGGATGCTCAGAAAATTCCATCCTATGAAAGTGAGCGTGAGGACAAAAAGATCGGCCTTGTGTCCCTTCGTCAGTACTTTGCTTATGTTCATTGCCTTAATGATGCCGACATCCGGATTCTCGGAAAGGATGTAGAACATCTGCGAATAGGCAAAGCCTTTTACGATTCCGGGGATAACAAAAAGGAAAGACCAGATGGTGATCCACAACGACATCCAGAGAAAAGCAAGAGTTCCCCTGATGAACTGTGAGAATCCGCTTATGAAATCCGAATATGTCACCGGATTGGAATAGAGGAAAAGCATTCTGTAGAGGCTGGTTATGGCAAGAATCGATGAGCCGTAAACAAAGGCAGAGATGAAAAATCCCGCCGTACCTTCAGTCATGAATGTGCTTGAACTTGTGATCGTGAAGATGACAAGCATTGTCAGTGTAACAAGGCATGGAGTCTTCCATCTGCCTTTAAGCTGGGAGAGGGCTGCCTTCTTGAAATCTTTTGAATCAAACATTTTGTGTACTCCTGTAAAAAGTCTGAATTTATTTTGCGTTGCCGACTGCTTCTTTCAGCAGCTGCGAATAATATCTTGTCTCTATGTCTTTTTCTGACAGCCCGCATTTCTCAAGAATTTTCCTGAGTTTTTTCTGGGCTTCTTCCACGGCCTTGCTGTCACCGTCATCGCTGAGGATTTCTATTTCAAGAAACCATCCCAAAGGCGGAACCATGCACAGCTCAAGAGTTGCTCCATCAAAGAGCCAGTCGCGGACTTCCTTGTGCTTTTTCAATGATACGACATAGCCCTCGTCCTCCAGGAATTTCAACAGCGGTTCTGGATTTTCCACTGCCGTCTCAAGTTCTTCGTTGACCTCTGTTGCAGTTCCGTCGGAAGAAATGATGTTTTCCTTCTTTTTATATGTAACAAGCCAGCTTTTGTTTTTACCGCATGTTTCAAGGCGGAACCTGATTTTGCGGCCCTTGAGTGACGAATTGACATAATAGGTGTCGTCACGAACTACGCTGCGTTCAAAGGTTGCAAAAGTACCGATGAGTTTTTCAACGGTGCAGACATCCGCAACCCGTGCCTTGAGTTCAATTTCTTTCATATCAATATAGTAGCATTTTTTTTTCCTTGGGAAAACAAGGGCATGGGGTTTTACTGACTATTTAATTGCATATTTTGCCATTTGAAATTATACTGAAAAAACTTAAATCACATTTAATTTTTTCGAGGCAAATACTATGGCAAAGAAATCAGACAACGCATGCAAAGGTGTAGCACGCGCACCACATCGTTCACTTTATTACGCATCAGGATACACTGATGAAGAACTTGACCAGCCGATGGTTGGTATCATCTGCGCAAAGAACGAACTTATTCCAGGTCACATTGAACTTGACCGCATCGCAGAAGCCGTAAAGGCAGGTGTACGCATGGCAGGCGGAACTCCTATCGAATTCCCAGCCATCGGTGTCTGTGACGGTATCGCCATGGGACATGAAGGAATGAAGTATTCCCTCGTAACACGTGAGCTCATCGCCGACAGCGTTGAATGTGTTGCAAAGGCACATCAGTTCGATGCCCTCGTAATGATTCCTAACTGCGACAAGATTGTTCCGGGTATGCTCATGGCAGCTGCCCGCCTTGACCTTCCTACAGTATTTGTTTCAGGCGGTCCAATGATGCCAGGCCATCTTGCGGGAAAGGATCCGTCAAATCCATATTCAGGAAAGAACCTTTCACTTACAGACATGTTTGAAGCTGTCGGCGGTCTTGCAGTAGGCAAGGTTACTGAAGCTCAGCTTAAGGAAATGGAACACCGTGCTTGTCCTGGTTGCGGTGCATGTTCAGGAATGTTTACGGCAAACTCTATGAACTGCCTTACAGAAGTTCTCGGTCTTGGCTTGCCAGGTAACGGAACAAT
>JAEDDW010000130.1 GCA_016293645.1 Treponema sp.
CGATTCCCTAATACTCATACGCAGGTTACTTCGACTGCGCTCAGCAATCCTGCGCTGCGACAACTCAGCAATCCTGCGCAATCGCTTTCGCCATGTAACCTTTCCGAAGTCAATTTGATTTTATTTGTACAGAATGATAAACTTCAAAACATGGAAAAAAGCACTATGAAAAAAATCATATCTATAGGACTCATCGCATATTCAATATTTCTTTTCTCATGCAAGTCGCAGGAGATTGCAGTTGCCCCGGAAGCAACATCACTGGAAATCATTCAGCTTGCCCAGACGGCCTTTGACAAGGGAAAGAAAAATGATGCCGTGAAATACTACGAGATTCTTCTTCAGCGCTACGGAATGAATCCTGCCATTTACGTCGAGGCCCGTTATGAAATCGCCCATGTCTACGTAAAGCAGAAGAAATACAAGGATGCGGAACCGATCCTTCTTGAGCTCAAGGAAATCTACGACTCAAGTGCACCTGGCGCACTTCCAGGAGCATACAGGAAAATGGCCATGAAGGATCTTGAAAAAGTTCAGGACAAACTGGGGCAGAACAGCAAGTAAAGAACATACATATAGAACGGGCCACCGGATTTTTTTTCCAGTGGCCATTTTTTTTACTTCTTTGATTTTTCGTCAGGTACAATGATGCAGTCCAAGACTATTTCCTTTTCCTTTGCAAGTGCCATGACTTTTTCCTGTGAAATCTTTTTGGAACCCCTTGGTTTGGGATGTGGTTCCGCATCCCCTATGAGAATCACTTTCCTCTTTGCATCGGAACGCCACTCGTAATGGGTAAGGCTTGAGAACAAAGCCTCATATACAGCCTCGGGAATGTCGCCCCCCTCATTGCCGCGGATGGTAACGGTATTCAGGTTTTTAACGAACTGAGCCGTGTTCCGTGTGAAATCAAAAAATTTAACCGGCAATCCCTTGTAGTTGTATGAATCATTGTAATCGCGGTAAAAAAGCAGTCCCAGACGCAGATCATCAAAAATTTTCACCTGCTCAAGAAGTTTTGGAACCCATTCATTTTTCAGCATTTCAAGGTCATCCTTCATGCTGCCTGTAGTGTCTATGGCAAACACAATATCGGCCTTGTCATGGGGCGTAATGTTTTCAACAGCCGCAAGAAGATCATCCGTAAGTTTCTCAACCTTGGAATAGTAGAGCAATCCAGCGCCATCCTTTGCGATTTCCGCGAATTTTTCTGCAGCCACGGAATTGTAGTCATCAGTGAGAATGATTTCTTCTTCAGCCGGAACTTCCTCGACCGGAACGATCTCCTCAACGACGGGAACAGGCTGCGGCTTTGGGACGACCTTCTTTTCCGGCTTTTTCCCAATATCAAACATGAACGCGTTGTCCATGAAACGACCTGTGTAATCTCCATAGGGCTTCTCAAAAGTCCTTATGTTTATGAAAGTTCCCTTGCCGATCTTTATGCTTCCGTTGCGGGACCAGGGATATCCGTAATAGATTGTTTCAGGCACATAGATATGGAAACATTCCCCAAGTTTTTCGTGGCTTACAACAGTGGAAGAAATCAGGCTGAACTTTGAATGCTCCGATTGCAGTTCTCGGCCATTAAGATAACGGATTTCATCTCCATTGACCGCATTCCACTCTCCAGCCCTGTAGGCATAGTTGTCCGCCTTGCCTTCCGGATCTTTTGTAGTTTCCACAAGCATGACGCTTTTTACGGAACTTTTTTTGCGGATGTAGATGTCGACACCGTTTTTCCTGCCGTCACTGCCAGTATGCTCACTGACAACAATGTCGGTTCCCAGGATCTGCATCTCCGGACTCTCAACAATTCCCCTTGTCTGCTGGGCAACCGCGGCACCTGCGCACAAGCTGAACAAAATCAACGATAAAACAAAATGAAGCCTTTTTCCCATAATCCTAATATCGGGAAAAAACATACATTCCATGAAGATTATCAGTATTTTTTCTGAACTTAAGCCGCAATTAAAAAAAATTACCCAGTCTTAATTCACACTTTTCAATTTTTCCTACATCGTTTATAATGGTGTAAGGATTTCTTCAGGAAACTAAGGTTTTCAAAGGATTTCCATAAAAAAAATAAAAAAAGTAATTTTAAATGAAGGGTGGGGAAAACTTTGGAAAAGCTTGAAAAGGAAGAGGCTCTCGAAGCAATCAAAAATTCAACTTTCTCTTCCGTGAGCATCGACGAATTCTTTGATCAGGATTCTCAAATAGAAGAAGATATCATTCAGACCGGTATCATTGTCTTCACGGACTACCAGCAGAAACTCATAGACCGTCTGAGCACGGCACTTGCGCAGAATGCCCCGGAAAGGATCGAAAGGCTCCAGGACCGAATCAAGGACGTGACAAACCTTGCGCAGGCAATCGCACACTTTCCTTCACTACTTGAAAGGGCAAACACGACAACATCCACAAGAACTCCGGAAGCCCTTGTGGAGACTTTGATCTCCTACCAGGAAGACGGTGATACCACGCTCCACATGCCTTCAAAGGCAATCCTTGGAAAAGGCTTTCTTGTAGCAAAGATACATACATTCTTCTCCATGTCAAAGCTTGCGAAAAACTACGCATGCATGTCTGACAAGGAAGTGAAGGAATATTCCGACGAAACGATCTCCATGATGTTCACACTCATGGCAGAAGATGTTTACCTGAGCCTAATCAAGGACAAGGACATCTCGCTGGACATCCGCCGAGAACTTGCAAACCTCCTGATAATCCTTTGGGAACACAGAAGTGACCAGACCATCAACGATGTCGCTCCGGTCCTCCAATCCGTATGGTCGGCTCGCCGAAAACTTGCCCCGGCATTCGGAACAATGATGGGAACCAGCGAACTTCTGATGGTTACAATGCAGATGGACGACCAGTGGAACAATTTCATCCGCGAAAAGCTTGCCGACCCAGATGTAACCCAGGCCATGGAGGAATTCCTCTTTGGTGTTTCATACGAACAGATCCTGAGGCTCAAAGGCATACTCCGCGATCAGGGTGTGAAGTCCATAGGTCGTGATGAAGTAAGCGCATATCTTGGAGAACGCGTTAAGACAGATATCAACCTGGACTACCGCGACTTCTACCTCCTTTATACAGTCCGCCGTGACAATGCACGCGCAAGAAGACGGCTTCACCTCCCTGGTCCAAAAAACACTCTTGAAGATCACTTCTTCAAGTTCATCATGGAGCAGAACAGGGAAAAACAGAAGAACGACACTTTCGCAAAAGAATATTTCTAAGGCAACAATGGTGAGCAGATAACTATGGAAGAAGAAAAGAAGACATATCATTTTGGTGAGAAACTCAGGGACGTGCGCGAAAAGAAACACATGACGCTCAAATCCGTAGCCCAGGCTGCAGGTGTCAGCGAAAGCCTTGTTTCCCAGATTGAACGCAACAAGGTTTCTCCGGCCATCGACACGCTCCTTGATCTTGCAAACGCCCTGGACATCAACCTTGAGTACCTTTTTGAGGAATACACACGCAACAGGCCTGTCTCGATCACCCACAGAGAAGAAGGCAGAACCCTCAACGAAGATGATGTTGTCTACACGGAGCTTTCCGATTCATACAGCGGAAACGGCGAGAATTCCTTTGAAAGCTACACTGTCTCAATTCCAGCCGGCTCCCACACCCACCGCGGTCTTTACGGACACATAGGTAAGGAAATGGGACTCATCACAAAGGGAAGAGGAATCCTTTACCACGGAAACAAGAGCTATCCCCTGGTCGAGGGCGACAGCGTCACATTCAGCGCAAACCTTCCCCATCATCTTGAAAATACAGGTACAGAACCGCTTGAAGCAATCTGGTTTGTAACTCCAGCCCAGAAATTCAACAGCAACTGATATAAAGCCGCATCATTCTGATTTTTCCAATGTATTCCGATTGAAAAAGACTGCACAAAACAGTATTATTTTCAAAGAAATTCCAACAGAAATCTGCAGATTCGTCCTGCATGATGTTCTCTGGATATTTAAAGGATGCCGGGCATCCACATACCCGGTATCCCACATACTTATTTACAAGGGGTAAGAATAATGCCGTATTCTGAACCAACCGACCTCGCTGTCGTTGCCTGTCCTGGTGGAGAATCCTTCGCCAATGAAGTAATCACTCATCTTCGTCACATGTACAAACACCGTTTTTCCC
>JAEDDW010000131.1 GCA_016293645.1 Treponema sp.
CGGAACAAAAGATCTTCGTAGCATGGGAAAGGCTTGTAACCTTCACCAATGAGACCTTCCATCTCGTCGTATACTGCGCGTGCTTCTCCCATCAAAGGAAGAACTGAATCTACATAGCCGCGTGCAACAGCCATTGTGTCGCCTGCGCTTTCTGCCTTTTCATGAGCTGCTTCAAGAAGTTCAGCTTTTGAAGAAAGCTCATCTGTAAGTGCATCAAGTTTTGCAAGAACCTTAGCCTGTGCTCCAGCCTTTGCACCTGGTACTACAGCCTTGAGGTCAATCACTGTCTTGCTTACAGAATCGATGTACTTGTATGCAGCAGGAAGAATATCCTTGTAGATCATTTCGATCATTGTGTTTACTTCAATGTTCAAGATCTGGCTGTATTTTTCAAGCTTTGTTTCGTAGTGGGCTTCCATTTCTTCCTTGCTGTAAACACCAAGGGAAGTGTAAAGTTCTACGTTCTTTGCATCCAAGTAGTGTGCCATGGCATCTGGAGTTGTCTTGAGTTCCATGAGACCGCGCTTTGCAGCTTCTGTCTTCCATGACTCATCGTAACCGTTTCCGTTGAATACGATTCTCCAGTGTGCCTTAACTTCTCTTTCGATGAGGGCGTTCAATGCCTTTTCAAAATCAGAAGCCTTTTCAAGTTCGTCTGCATACTGCTTGAGTGTGTATGCAACGATTGAGTTCAATGCTGTGTTTGGACCTGCGATTGAAAGTGAAGATCCACATGAACGGAACTCGAACTTGTTACCTGTGAAGGCAAATGGTGAAGTTCTGTTGCGGTCTGTCGAATCCTTTGGAATTGCAGGAAGAACATCTGCACCGATTGTCATCTTGGCTGACTTGTCGTTTGCATATGGCTTTCCGTCCTTGATAGCTTCAAGAACCTTGTAGAGTTCATCTCCGAGGTATACAGAGATGATTGCTGGTGGAGCTTCGTTGGCTCCAAGACGATGGTCGTTTCCAGCAGATGCTACAGAAATGCGCAGGAGATCCTGGTTCTCATCTACCGACTTGAGAATTGCAGTAAGGAACAAAAGGAACTGTGCGTTGCTTTCCGGTGTCTTTCCAGGTTCAAGAAGGTTTTCGCCTTCGTTTGTAGACATAGACCAGTTGTTGTGCTTACCAGATCCGTTTACACCTGCGAATGGTTTTTCGTGAAGAAGACATTCAAGACCGTGTCTCTTTGCAACCTTCTTCATTACTTCCATTGCCAGCTGGTTTTGGTCAACAGAAAGGTTTGTTGTGCTGAAAATAGGAGCCATTTCGTGCTGGGCTGGAGCAACTTCGTTATGTTCTGTCTTTGAAAGAATTCCGTACTTCCAGAGAGTTTCATTAAGATCTTCCATGTACTTTACGATTCTTGGATTGAGTGCTGCAAAGTACTGGTCTTCCATTTCCTGACCCTTTGCAGGCTTAGCACCAAAGAGTGTGCGGCCTGTCATGCGGAGGTCCTTGCGCTGTGACCAGAGTTCATGGTCAACGATGAAGTATTCCTGTTCAGGACCAACTGTTGTTGCAACGCGGCTTACATCCTTTCCAAAGAGCTTGAGGATACGCTTTGCCTGAACGTTCAATGCATCCATGGAACGGAGCAATGGAGTTTTCTTATCAAGAGCTTCACCTGTGTAAGAACAGAAAGCTGTTGGAATACAAAGTGTATGTTCCTTGATGAATGGGTATGAGGTTGGATCCCAGACTGTATATCCACGAGCTTCGAATGTTGCACGGTGACCGCCGTTAGGGAAAGAAGAAGCATCAGGTTCACCCTTTACAAGTTCCTTTCCACTGAATGTCATGATTACAGTGCCGTCATCCTGTGGATTGATGAAGCTGTCGTGCTTTTCTGCTGTAATTCCTGTAAGTGGCTGGAACCAGTGTGCGAAGTGTGTTGCACCATTCTCAATTGCCCATTCCTTCATTGCGTGAGCAACAACATTGGCGACATCAAGCTGCAGTGGTTCACCGTTATCCAAAGTCTTCTTAAGAGCTTTGAATGTTTCCTTTGGAAGACGATCTTTCATTGTCTTCTGGTTGAAAACCATGCTTCCGAAAAGTTCTGGTACATTTGTCATTTTATAACCCCCATAAAAATAAAAAGACGACATGAAATGCGCAGTGACAAAAAAATGCCATTACACGACCCCATTGTCGTCTTTTATAAAGTTTACTAAAAAAAATAACGCCGCTGATACCTTCATTGGAATCAACGGCGCCTTTGTCGTATGTCCATAATCTACAGTAACCGTAAAAAAGTTACTTGTATTTTTCGGAACTAAATTGCTTTTTACTGTCTGCTTCTACACTTGCCTTTACAAAACCAGAGAAAAGCGGATGAGGTCTGTTAGGACGGCTCTTGAATTCAGGATGGAACTGAACTCCAACATAGAAGTCATTTTCCGCAATCTCAACAGTCTCAACGATGTATCCGTCTGGACTTGTTCCGCTGATTGTAAGACCTGCGTTTTCAAGCTGCTCACGGAATTCATTGTTGAACTCATAGCGGTGACGGTGGCGTTCACTGATCTTTTCAGCACAATAGCATTTTTCCATCATAGTGCCGCTCTTGATCTTGCAAGGATATGCGCCGAGGCGCAGAGTTCCGCCTTTATTTACAGCATCATTTTGATCAGGAAGGAAATCGATGATCTTGTATTGGTTGTCAGGATCAAATTCACCGCTGTTTGCATTTTTCATTCCGGCAACATAACGCGCAAAACTGATACAGGCAATCTGCATACCAAGACAGATTCCAAGATATGGCACATTATTTTTTCGGCAGTAGTTTGCAGCAAGAATCATTCCTTCGACTCCACGCTCACCAAATCCACCCGGAACAATAACACCGTCAACTTCTGAAAGAATTCCCACAACTGTAGAATCGTTTATCGTCTCACTGTCGATCCATTTGATCTCAACATCAGCACCAATACCATACCCTGCATGGCGCAAAGCTTCAGCAACAGAAAGATAGGCATCATGAAGCTGAACGTATTTGCCGACAAGACCGATGGTAACTCTTGTATTGAGATTGTGGATCTTATCAAGCATCGCATTCCATTCGGAAATATCTGCCTCCGGACTTGTGATTCCAAGGAGACGGCAGACAGTATCACTCATGTGCTGCTTTTTAAGCATGACAGGAACTTCATAAAGGCTTGGCAATGTCAGATTTTCAATCACACAGTCTTCTGAAACGTTACAGAACATGGCGACCTTCTTGAAAATTGAAGGCTCAAGTTTTTCATCACAGCGTAGAACAATGATATCCGGCTTGATTCCCATTCCCTGAAGTTCCTTGACGCTGTGCTGAGTAGGTTTTGTCTTATGTTCATCTGAACCGCTCAGAAACGGAAGAAGCGTCACGTGAATATAGATGGCATTTTCATGACCGACTTCAAGACCAACCTGACGGATAGCCTCGATGAATGGCTGGCTTTCGATGTCACCTGTCGTTCCACCAACTTCTGTTATTACAACATCAGCACCAGTTTCCTTGCCAACGTTGTATATGAAGCTTTTGATTTCATTTGTGATATGCGGAATAACCTGAACTGTCTCACCAAGGTATTCACCACGGCGTTCCTTGTTAAGGACATTCCAGTAAACTTTTCCAGAAGTGAGGTTGGAATACTTGTTCAGGTTTTCATCGATGAAGCGTTCATAGTGTCCAAGGTCAAGGTCTGTCTCAGCACCGTCTTCAGTAACATAAACTTCACCGTGCTGGTATGGACTCATTGTACCAGGATCTACATTGATGTATGGATCAAGCTTCTGTGAAGCAACCTTGAGTCCACGGGACTTTAAAAGGCGTCCAAGAGATGCTGCTGTGATTCCTTTACCAAGACCGGAAACTACTCCGCCTGTCACGAAAATATATTTTGAATTTTTCATAACAGACTCCTACAGATTTGAATAGCCCATAAGGAACCTGTCGATTTCCCTTGCGCATTCGCGACCTTCAGCAATTGCCCAGACAACCAGAGACTGACCGCGTCTCATGTCACCGCATGCAAAAACCTTTTCTACGTTTGTCTTGTATTTGCCTTCGTCGGCAGCAACAGTTCCGCGCTGTGTCATTTCCGTTCCGAATGCTTTTGGAGTGTAATCTTCAG
>JAEDDW010000035.1 GCA_016293645.1 Treponema sp.
CCTCAAAACCCCGCCAGAGTGGGAACACAGCAACGGTATGAGGATGGTCATTGTGCCGTAGATTACCTGGACCTTTTTTAATTTACATCGAGAAGTCTTTTCCTAGATATATTTCGCGGGCCTCAGGCGATTTGAGGATATCTTCCTTGTTTCCCTGGGTGATGATTGTTCCGTTTGAAACGATGATGGCC
Organism: Treponema sp.; assembly: GCA_016293645.1. Classification (GTDB taxonomy): domain Bacteria; phylum Spirochaetota; class Spirochaetia; order Treponematales; family Treponemataceae; genus Treponema_D. The sequence continues at coordinate 192 of JAEDDW010000035.1, forward strand.
CTGTCTGTGATTTCAAGAGTATCACGTACATTGTGGTCTGTAATGAGGATTCCGATTCCACGTTTGGCAAGAAGCTTTATCATACCCTTGATGTCTGCAACCGCAATAGGGTCGATTCCGGCAAAAGGTTCATCCAGCAGAAGAAATTTCGGTTCGATCGCAAGGGAGCGGGCGATTTCGGTTCTGCGTCTTTCACCGCCGGACAAAGTGTAGGCCTGCTGTTTTCTGATTCTTCCGATGGCAAATTCCTCGATGAGTTCTTCAAGTCTCTGTCTTTTTTCAACTTTTGTCAGATCCTTTCTTGTCTCAAGGATCGACCATATGTTTTCTTCAACAGTCAGTTTTCTGAATACGGAAGGTTCCTGCGGAAGGTATGAAATGCCACGCTGTGCCCGTTTGTACATCGGAAGATCTGTTATGCACTGGTTGTTCAAGAAAAGATCACCGGCTGTCGGTTTGTAGAAACCTACGATCATGTAGAAGGTTGTGGTCTTTCCTGCACCGTTAGGCCCCAGAAGTCCAAGGACTTCTCCTGTTGTCATGGAAAAATCAATGCCTTTCACTACACGTTTTCTTCCGAAGGATTTATAAAGTGATGAAACTCTGAGGGAATCTTTTTTCTCTTCCTTTTCAACGTTTTCTGCGTTCTGTTCAGCCATTTCACTCATTCTTTCTTTTCTCCCTCAGATGTCTTGTTTTCTTCCTGGTTTTCAGAAGTTCCGTCTTCAGTCTTTTCCTGTGTGGCTCCCGGATTTTCAGAGGTATTTTCTCTGGTGGAATTTTCAGCAGTTGTTCCATCTGTGTTTTCTTCGGATTCCTCATCCTCGTCGGAGTTGTTTGTCGTAACGACGGAACCTTTGACCTTGCCCGAAAGTGTAATTTCCTGAGAGTCCATGTCCAGTTTTATGACCTGGGCACGGAATGTGTCTCCGTTCTGGACGATTTTAGGATTTCCACTCATCTCAAGGATCTGCTCGTTTTTTCTGTATATTGCATAGGCGGAAGTACATACATTGTCTTTTTGAGTCAGATTTATTTTTATCTGCATGACGGCGACTTCCGAATCCTGATTGTATTCAATGATCTGCGCCTGTGCCACAACATCGTTGTCGTTGTCCACAAGATTCACGTTGTTTTCCAGAGTCGCAATCTTTGTTTCCCTGTCATAGAGAAGTTTTCCGCATTTGAAGTCAAGATTGCTTTCTGTATTTTTCCCGGAGATGTTTCCTTCAGCCTTGATCATCCTGAAGTCCTTTCCTGAAAGTTCAATGTAGTCGGCATTGATTATCATGGTCTTTGTGTTGACCTTTGCATTTCCCTTGAGGACAGTCACGCTGTTTTTGTTTCCGGCAACACCGCTCATCTTGTTTGCCGTGAAGGTTATTTTCTCGGCATGGCAGAAAGCTGATAAAGAGAAAAGCAATGCTGCAGCTGCAAGTCTATTCATTTTCAAATGTCATCTCCCCTGATGTTTCTTCTGATTCTTCATTTCTCTGGGCAAGGCCTTTTTCCCCACCAATTTCATCGGTCCCATCATTTTCATCGCTTTCGTCGTCATCGGTTTTTATTATGCCGGAGATGCTGTTTTCAAAAACAAAGCTTCTTGATATTCCGCTTGCGGAAAAACCACTGCCTTCTATCTCGATGTCATCGCGTTCAAGATAGACCGTGTCGTTGATTCCGGATGAAAGCTGTTCAGTCTTTCCGTTCCATTTCAGGTTTGTTGCCCTCAACTTGAACTTCTGGTCTATGTTGTGAAGAAAAATATTGTTGAACAGGGTATAGATGTCGTTGTCGGAATCTATGCCAAGCAATGCGCACTTTCCTTCCGTGTTCAGATTGCCTTCTTCGTCCCAAGCGAAAAAAGATGCGTTCTTTGCATAGGCTGTATTGTCGCCTCTGTAGCGTTCAAGGGCTTCCGCCTGAATCTGGGTGTCCAGTCTCCGGTTCTTGTATTTTTTGTAGTTTACATTTTTGAATTGAAGCTCCGGGGTTACATTTTCCGTGTTGACAGGTTCTTCATACTTGAGTGAACATGATAAGGAGAAAACTGAAACTGCCATCAAAGCCAAAAAGATACTTTTCTTCATCTGCTGGACCAGCCTATAGAACCTCTACGATCTCAGGTTTTCCCGGAACAGGAAACTTTCTTGTGATTATGTAGACTGCGGCTGCGGACAGAACAAGAAACAGCAGGACAAAGACCGCCCTTGCATCGTCATGGATTGTTCTGCCGAAAAGAGACATTATAGCCGGCGAAAAAATGTAGCCGCCTATTGCGCTGAGAAAAGGGATGAAAAGAGAACATAGCCCCTGTACTGCCTGGACTTTCTTGCTGGCGGCCACAATGACTACGGAACCTTTCTTGATTTCAAATCCCTTTGGATTGGTTATCTCAAAGGAATTTTTTACTTTTGCGCACCCTGTGGTACACGAGATACATTCTTCTTTTTCAAAGTGAACTGCTTCGATTGTATTTTCAGTTGATGTGACAAGTGCTTTTTCGGTCATCTGTTTCTTCCTTTGAATGATTCAAGAATTCTGGAACACTCGATATAACCGGTCTTGTTTCCAAGCTGCTCGTAGGTGTCCCTCAGGTTGAACAATGCATCGTGGTAGTGAGGACAAAGGGAGACTGCGTGCTCAAAAAACTCCGCGGCCTCTTCAAACTCTTCAATCTGAAAATGGATGACACCGGCCGTGTTCCAGAAGTGAGGATTCATGTCGTTCACCTCAAACCCGTTTATGCAGTAGAACATGGCGTCATCATACAGTTCCATGCTGATGCAGAGGTTTGCAAGAGCTTCAATTATCTCTTCGTTGTTTCTGTTCAGTCTGAGTGCATATTCCATTGAAGATTTTGCATCTTCAAAATTTCCCACGTCCCTGTAGGTGAGTGCAAGATTGAACCAGAGAAGATAGTTTTCCTTTTCGACCGTAATTGCCCGTTTCAGACATGCGATAGCTTCCGGGTATTCTCCCTTGAAGGCAAGTCGTACGGCCTGGTTGTTGAGCTGTTCACTGCTTTCAAGCATCTGCATCTCCTGTCTTTTCCTTTGCGGATGGAGGAATCATTGAGACAAAGAGTTCCCTGATGAGCATGGAATCTTCGTTGTCTCCAAAGAGGCGGATGAATTCATCGCATCCCTTGTTTATGTATTCTATGCCTTTTGCTCTTGCTTCTTCCACGGCACCGCTTTCAATGAGCATCGCAACGGCTTCTTCCACGGCAGGACTTTCAATTCCGTCTTTTGCCGCAGTTTTGAAACACTGGTGCAGTTTTTCTATGAGTTTTGGATTCCATGCGTTTTTTTCGATGAACGAAAGTACAGGTAGAGATTTTTTGCCTTCCACAATATCATCGCCGCGTTTCTTTCCCGGATTCCCCGTCGTTATGTTGATCACGTCATCGATGATCTGGAATCCTGCACCGATCTGGGCGGCGATGGTTCCGGCTTTGGAAACTGTATCTTCGTCAGCTCCCGAGGCAAGGGTTCCGATTTTTGCTGAAAGGGAAGCAAGGGTTCCGGTCTTGTTCTTCACCATTGCTATGTATTCTTCCTGATCAGGTTCCTTTGTGTTGTCATTGTGCCACGCAATGTCCATGGCTTGACCAAGGTGGAGTCTTCTCAGTTCTTCTGTGTATGTTGAATAGAGTCTGAGTTTAAGTTCTGCGGAACAGTCCAGGGCGTTTATGCACACCGGAGCCTGAAAATAAAGCCAGGATCCTGCGTTGATGGCCGTATCTGTTCCGTAGGTGATATATGCTGCAGGCTTTCCGCGTCTTGAATCCGACTTGTCCTCGATGTCATCATGGATCAGACTTGCTGTGTGGACGAATTCAACAAGGGGTGCCAGACTGTAGGCTGTTTTCTGGGCCTTTGATCTTTCTGTCTCTTTTGCTGAAGCTCTTGCGCATAGAACGAGAAGCAGCGGTCTCCAACGTTTGCCCCCAAGGTCAACCAGGGATCTTGTCGTCTCGAGAAGCGGATGTATGTGTGCTGCTTTGACGGCTTCAGGTTCCTTTCCGAATGAATCGTTCTGCCACTGGGGATTCGAAGTCTGAGGAAGGAAAAACTTTATTGATTTTTCTATGTTTTCAAGATGTTCTATAAACACAGCGTTCATTTCACCATCTTACTAAAAAACAGTACAAAATACCATACAGGCCCTGTCAGAAGGAGATCAAGACCCGTATCTGCCTTCATAATGGAAATCAGAAGTTTACTTGTTGTATGTGAATTCTGTGATCGAAACAAGTTCATTTGCCGTGGCACCGAATTTTTCGGCGATTGAATAGACGCTTATCCTTACAGGATCGCCGTCGGCATTTGTCTTGATGATGTCGCGTTCAATAAGGTCTGTGTCTGTTGCGTAAATCTGGATTTCATTCACAAAGCCATTTTCGTCATGACGGAACACTGTTTTGCCGGCTTTTTTTCTGTCCGAATCAAGGTTTTCAATTGCTGAAAGTTCACCTTTGTCCGTGTAAAGGAATTTTTCTCCGTGTGAAAGAGTTCCGTCGCCAAAATAATAGGAGGCCTCAAGAACTTTGTCGTCGGCGGAAATCATGAAAATTGAACGGTTTATAAGTTTTCCGTCGCTGTTGTAAAGGCTTTCCGTCCTTCTGCCGGTTTCATATCTGTATATGTTTTTTGCAGTAAGTATGTTGTCTCCGTTGAATTCAGTTTCGGATTTGATTTTTCCGTCTGCGTATTCATATGCGATTTTTTTCGTCAGTTTTCCGGAAGCGTCAAAAAATGATGTCGAGGCAACTGTCCTGTCTCCGTTGTATTCGTATGTAATTCTGTCGGTCAGTTCGTCTTTTGAAGTGTAGGATGTGGTTTCTTTTCTCAATCCGTCTGAGAATGTATGTTCATGCTTTGATGCTACTGTGCGGAAGTATTCTCCGAATTTTGAAGATACGGAATATTCTGTCTTTGTATAGTTTTTTACGTTTCCTCTAGGTTCAAGAAGTTCGCTGTCAAAAGCAAAAAGGCTTGAGGCAATGAGGGCAGTTGCCGTGAAAAGAATTGTTTTTTTCATTTTGATCCTCCCGAAAATTGCAGATCCTGCAGATACCGTTCATTTTACTATGGAGATTGATGACGCTCAAGGGTTTTCTTTCTACGGAACTGCATCGAGCGTTGGAATATTTACTGGCAAAGTGATAGACTTCCTTCGTTTACAAATTTCTATTTTTCCAGGAAGTATCTATGTCAGAGAATTTGATGAATATTGAGAACTGCTGTATCCGGAATACCGTAAAGACTTTTTTGCCTACGATCGACTGGACTTTTAAAAGAGGTGAGGCCTGGCTTGTCACTGGCCCCAATGGTGGCGGCAAGGCGGATTTCATCAAGGCTCTTGCAGGTCAGCTTTATTTTGAACCCAACTCGGCGGATGGATGCTGTGAAAACAATTTTGAAAAAAGTGTTGCCGTCGTGTCCCTTGAGGAAGCTGCTTCACTGATTGAAGAAGAGCGGGAACGCGATGAAAGCGAATATATGGACAAGGAAGATATTGGTCGTACCGGACGAGCATACATCTGCGAGGTACTTGGCGGATCAAGCAAAAAAAATGCTCCTCTTCCTGAAATCGCATCCCGTCTTGAGACGTTGCCGCAGGTGAAGCTTTGCGGTGTCGAGAAAATTCTTGACCGTGGTCTGCGCTACATGTCCACAGGGGAAATCCGTCGTACGCTTCTCTGCCGTGCCTTGCTTTCCGGGGCAAGACTTCTCGTCCTCAGTGACCCTTTTGCAGGCCTTGATGTGGAATCCCGCAGAATCCTTCTTGAGTTTTTCACGACCATAGTTTCAAAACAGCTGTCCGACAATGGAGCAGACGAAAGTCCGTTCCCGCACATAATCCTTTGCATGGAACGTTTTCATGAGATTCCCGACTCCATAAACCGCGTCCTGGAATTCCGGGACAGAAAAATTTCATTCTGCGCAGATCGCCTTGCTTACGAAAATCTTCTTAAGAAAGCCGAGGTTGAAAAAAATGCCACACGCGAAGCTGAAAAAAACGCCTTCCTTGCGGAACTTGCAGAAATCCAGAGCGACAGCAGGATTCTTTCCGACACGATCAATTCCGTCGATGTTCCTGACAGCCTGATAAAATTCGACAAGGTGAATGTAGGCTGGGAAGACCATCATGTTCTGGTGGATCTGGAATGGGAAGTAAAAAAAGGAGATCACTATCTTGTGCGTGGACCAAACGGCAGCGGAAAGACAACCATCATGGAACTCATAACCGGTGACAACATGCAGGTGTTCCGTGAGCCTGTCTATCTTTTTGGCAACAGACGCGGAACAGGCGAAACCATCTGGGACATCAAGCGTCATCTTGGAATCGTCAGCTACCGTCTTCATGTCGAGTACCGCATGGTAGGCGGAACTTCTCTGCAGAACGTGATCATCTCCGGCTTCCATGACAGCATCGGTCTTTATGAAATGCCTACGGATTATGAGATTGCCGTTGCCAAAGCATGGCTCAAGCTTGCCGGATTTGCGGGGCGTGAAATGGAATCTTTTGGAAATTTGAGCTATGGAGAGCAGCGTGCCGTTCTTATTCTTCGTGCCGCAGTGAAATCTCCAAGGGTCCTTATTCTTGATGAACCTTGCCACGGCCTTGATGAAAACTACCGCAGTAAAATTCTTGATCTTCTTGAGAAAATCGCTTCAACCGGAACTACGACACTGCTTCACGTTACCCACGACCCTACAGAAGTTCTGGATTGCGAGAAGCATGTCCTTGAGCTTCATCCGGGAGAAAGTCCAATGTATAGAATAATTGAACGATAGCGCGACAGCCAGTGCAAAAAAAACGCCTGCATTTCTTGCGAAGTGCAGGCGTTCATTTATGGGGCATGCAGTAATCAGCAGATTACTACAGAGTTGTCTGTGTGGCTGAAAGGTGCAGGAATGTACTTGTCTGCTTCCCAGTCGTTTTCCCAGTGCTTACCATCAAGAAGATAGCGGAACTGATATTCCTTTCCTGGTTCAAGCTTGACCTTTACAGAGAAAGAACCGTCTTTTCCCTTTGTGAGTGGTGTATCTGTGCTGCTCCAGCTGTTGAAATCTCCTGCGAGGGTGATTTTTTCAGCACCGTGTGTTTCATTTGCCTTTACAGTAAATGTTACTGTACATGTCTTCTTATCCTTGGAATAAGTTTTCTTCAATGACATTTTTTTCTCCTTAAAACAAACATTTGAAATGGAGCCCCTGGTATGCGGGCAAAAAACTATTTTCCTAAATCCACAAAAAGTTTATATCTTTTAAAGGAAAATTACAATAGAGAAAATTGAGAGAAAGGCTATTGACTCGTGTAAATGAGAAAAAAAATCTGTCAATGTGTTCCACTTGCCTATATTTCCAAAATGTTCTATATTCAAAAGCATATCGTTGACCGCTGATTTATCCAAATTGCAGGCGGCCCGTCCCTGATGGTGGACGAAAAATTGCTAAACAGGAGGCTCTATATGAGTACTATCGTTTCAAAAAATCACTATTTGTTTACTTCAGAATCAGTTGGCGAAGGACACCCGGACAAGGTTGCCGACCAGATTTCAGATGCAGTTCTCGACGAATGTCTTCGTCAGGATCCGGAAAGCCATGTAGCATGTGAAACTTTTACAACAACAGGTATGGTTCTTGTTGGCGGTGAAATTACAACAAAGGCAACTTTGGACATTCAGAAAATTGCCCGCGAAACAGCAAGGAAGATCGGCTATACAGATGCCGCTTTTGGTCTTGACTGCGATTCCATGTCGGTCCTCAATGCAATTCATACACAGTCACCGGACATCAACCAGGGTGTCGTCGGTACAGGACTCAAGAAATTCAAGGGACAGCAGGGAGCTGGTGACCAGGGCATGATGTTCGGGTTTGCATGCAACGAAACTCCGGAACTTATGCCGGCTCCGGTAATGTATTCCCACAAGATTCTTCTCAAGGCCGCAAAACTCCGCAAGAGCGGAAAGATCAAGTGGCTTCGTCCAGACGCAAAGTCTCAGGTTACAATCGAATACGAAGGCTTCAAACCGGTCCGCATCGATACAGTTGTCGTAAGCCATCAGCATGATCCTGAAGTTAAGTATGCTGAAATCGAAAAGACAATCATCGAGCAGATAATCAAGCCTGTTCTTGAACCAACAGGACTCCTGGATAAAAAGACAAAGTTCTATGTAAATCCTACAGGCCGCTTTGTAACTGGAGGTCCTCACGGTGACTCGGGTCTCACGGGACGCAAGATCATTGTTGATACATACGGCGGAATGGGTCGCCACGGTGGTGGTGCCTTCAGCGGAAAGGATCCTTCGAAGGTTGACCGCTCGGCAGCCTATATGGCACGCTACATCGCAAAGAACATTGTCGCTGCAAAACTTTCCGACAGGGCAGAAATTCAGCTTGCCTATGCCATCGGTGTTCCTTATCCTGTTTCAATCATGGTTGATACATTCGGAACTGAAAAGGTTCCGGTTGCCGACATTGTTGAAGCTGTAAAGAAAGTGTTTGACTGTACTCCAGCCGGAATCGTAAAGACACTTGATCTTAAGCGTCCTATCTATTCCGCAACGGCAGCATACGGACACTTTGGCCGCAAGGAATTCCCTTGGGAACAGACAGACAAGGTTGAAGCACTCAAGAAATGCGTTCAGAAGAAATAGAAGAACTTTTTGAAAGGCTCAGGAAAGAAAACCCAAACCCTCTTCCTGAGCTGAATTTCACATCTGCCTACACACTGCTTGTGGCGGTTGTTCTTTCTGCCCAGGCAACTGACAGGAGCGTGAATCTGGCAACAGCCGATCTTTTCAAGGTTGCTGACACTCCGGAAAAAATGGTTGCCCTGGGACAGGAAAAACTCATTCCCTATATAAAACCAATCGGCCTGTATCAGAACAAATCAAAACATGTGATCGACTTGAGCCGGGCATTGATTGAAAAATTCAACTCCAGTGTTCCTGAAAGACTTGAAGATCTTGTGACTCTTCCAGGTGTGGGACGCAAGACGGCAAATGTGGTTCTCAATGTCTGGTTCAAGAAGCCGACCATGCCTGTGGACACCCATGTGTTCCGTGTGGCAAACCGTCTTGGATTGAGCAGCGGAAAAACACCTGAGGCTGTGGAAAAAGATCTGCTTGAAATTGTTCCGCCGGAATTTGGACTTCATGCCCATCACTGGCTTTTGCTTCACGGACGGTATACCTGTCTTTCAAGAAATCCTAAATGTGATGAATGCATTCTATCCGATCTGTGCGGGGCTTATCGTTCCTGAAATTTTACCAGGTGATTCCGATTCCCGTTGAGAGAGAATGGTATTTTGTGAGTTCCCATGGAGACGTGTCGATGGAAGAGTTCAGTGATTTTCTTCTGTTGTAGTTGTATGCCATGTTGAACATTACGTGACCGATTTTTACATCAAGGCCGCCACCTGCCTTCAATACGGTCTTGTCATCTGTGCGCACGCTTGCGCCAAATACAAGGTATGGCAGAAAGTATGGTGTTATGTTTACGCTTGCACCAAGAAGTCCTCCAAAAGAGTAGACTGATGTCCTTTCAGTTTCCGTAAGGTCAAAGCTGAATTCCGCCCCTGCAAAAAGATAATCCATGAATCCAAATGTCAGTGTCGCATCAAATGAGTTCAGTGTGATTTTTGTGTACTTGAGGTCATCTGAATTGAGTTTCTCCTGGTTTGTCACAAGAGATACGTAGGCCGTTCTTCTTCCTTTCCTTGGTTTTGAAGGCGGTTCCTGCACTGTCTGTTTCTTTGTACTTTGCCTTGATTCCGCATAGAGTATTCTTTTGTTTTTCTGCTGATCATTGTTGATTTCTTTCTGCGTTCTGTGTTCTGTCGCCGGCGTTACGATCCAGGTTTCTGAATTCATGTTTGTCATTGAAAGTATGACTCGGTCTGATTTTGAAATCTTATAGACCCTGAGTTCCGTCGGATGGAATCTGTATTGTGATGCCTTGTCCCAGTGCTGTATGGTGAAGGAAAGTTCAAAGTAGATTATTTCAGTTCCGCTTCTGAACTTCGACTCATAGTCAGCCACGTAATATTCGTAGTCACGCCTCTGGTATTCCGTCATTTCGTTTTCAGCGACAAATTTTCTTTCCATCATTGTTGAATACAAAAGGTCTATGTACTGGTCGATGATTATGTTTCCGTCAAAAAAAGACCCCGTGAGTTTTACCGGCCATTTTGTTTCTTCCGTGTCATATTCTTCGACAACATAGTTCAGGGTTCCGTCTTTTGTGCTTGCCGTATATTCTTCTTTTTCAAGATCCTCGTACATGCTGTTGATGGTGGATATTTCATCGGCGGAAAAGCTCTGGCCGTTTTTTGATGATGCGACAACCTGCTTGTAAAGTTCGATCGACGCAATTTTTTCTTCGGCTGTTTTTACCGATGCCGCAAAAATGAATGAGGAAGTCAGTGCTGTCAACAAAAGAAAAATTACTTTCTTCATCTTGTCTTTCAATTTTACTGCATATTGCCGGAATTGAAAATAAAGGACCAATATTCTATAATCAAATTCTATGTGCGGAATCGTAGGATATATCGGAAATAAAAACGCAACCCCGGTTTTGATCAAGGCTTTGAAGAAACTTGAATACCGCGGGTATGACAGTGCTGGAATTGCTGTTTATACGGCAGATGAAATCGTTGTGCGCAAAGTCAAGGGAGCACTCAAGAATCTTGGTGAAAAGATCACCGGTGAAACAGTCAAGGCTTCGAGGACTGATCCTGAGTATGAAAAGCAGGAGATGGCTATCTACGATAAGACTGCCGATTTCATAAAAGGAAATGTCGGTATCGGACATACCAGATGGGCAACTCATGGAGAGCCTAGCGATACCAACAGCCATCCTCATACAAATATGGACGGAACAATTTCAATCGTCCATAACGGAATCATCGAAAACTACGCTGAACTTAAAGCGAAGCTTCAGGCTGAGGGAGTGGTGTTCCAGTCTCAGACTGACACGGAAGTTGTTGTTCATCTCATCGACAAGGCATACAGGGAAGAGAATGATATCTTCAAGGCTGTTTTGAAAGTCATCCATCTTCTTGAAGGTTCCTATGCACTTGGCGTTGTGTGCAAGGATTACCCTGACAGGATCATCTGCTGCCGCAAGGAAAGTCCTCTTGTAGTGGGCTTGGGCAAGGATGAGAATTTCATTGCCTCTGATGTTCCGGCTCTTCTTGAGCATACAAGAGATGTTTACTATCTGGGTGAAAAAGAACTTGCCGTCCTCTATGCAGACCACGTTGATCTTTTCAATTTTGAAGGCGAAAAAATCATCAAGCAGCCTAGCCATATCGAGTGGGATATGTCCGCAGCCGAGAAGGGCGGATACCCTCATTTCATGATCAAGGAAATTCACGAACAGCCAAAGGCCATCACTGACACAATGCGTCCACGCCTTGTAAAGGACAGTTCTGGGAAAGCTGTCGATGTCAACTTTGAAGAAAGCAAGATGGATGATGCATGGCGCAATGCAAACCGTGTTGTGATCACAGCTTGTGGTACAGCCTACCATGCCGGTGTCGTCGCAAAGTACGCCTTCGAGAAAATCGCACGCATGAAGGTCGACATCGATGTCGCTTCTGAATTCAGATACCGCGATCCGATCCTCGATAAGAATGATATTTTCATCGTTGTCTCGCAGTCAGGTGAAACCGCGGACACATTGAGCGCACTTCGTCTTGCAAAGCAGAATGGACTCAAGGTTGTCGCCATCACGAATTGTGTAGGTTCGACTGTAAGTCGTGAAGCCGATGACGTGATATATACCCTGGCAGGACCTGAAATTGCCGTTGCCTCTACAAAAGCTTATACAACCCAGGTTCTCTGTATGTACATGCTTGCAATCAAGGCCGGAAAACTCAGGGGGACATTGAGTGATGATGAGGCATCGAAACTTCTTGCTGAACTTGAGACAGTGCCTGAAAAAATCCAGCAGATGCTTGACGGCAAGGATATCATACAGAAATTTGCATCAAGACAGTTCAATAAAGAAAAGATTTTCTATATTGGCCGTCAGTTTGACAGCGCAACTTCTCTGGAAAGTGCCCTCAAGCTCAAGGAAGTTTCATACATGCACTCTGAGGCCTTTGCTGCAGGAGAGCTGAAGCATGGACCGATTGCACTTATCGATCCTCAGACTCTTGTTGTTGCTATTGCAAGTGAACCAAATCTTTATGACAAGATCGGTTCCAATATGGTTGAGGTAAAGGCCCGTGGAGCCACAGTTCTGGTTGTAACTCAGGATGAAAAGGCATTTGAAGGAAAGACTGACGAAGTCTTCAAGATTCCTGAATGCTCGTCAACGCTTTCGAGCCTGCTTACAATAATTCCAACCCAGCTTTTTGCTTACTACTGCGCGGTTCTTCGTGGAATCGATCCTGACAAGCCACGCAATCTTGCAAAGTCTGTGACTGTTGAATGATTGTCTGACATATAAGAAAAAGAGCCTTGGATTCAGTGTTTTGCTAAATTGCATTCTCTGATTTTCCAGGGCTTTTTTTATTAGAGCGGAGGGGTTGATACCCCGACCTTTTGAGTCGAGGCTGTTGATTCTCAAGGTTCATTTCAGTTGAAGGATTTGAAGTCCTGAGTGACACATATAGCAGATTTTATGCTGAAGCTTGGAAGAATTTTTGCGGCAAGGTTCACAGCCTTCTCGATTGTAGCCTGTGAATCCGTGATTCCATGTAAAGTGATTTCAGTTCCTTCTGTGTTTGAAACAGCCCTCAAAAAATCTATCTTCATGTGGTATTCGTAAAGAAGCTTGTTGGTCAATTCCTGACAGCTGAGCATCTGCGAAAGGATTTTTTCTCCGCATTCATTGTGTTCCGTCGAAATTGATTTTGCGGTCTGCACGATGATTTTTACGCATTCTTCCCGTGACAGTATTCCCGTGTTCAGTGTCATCAGGTAGTTCTGCGCGTCATCATGGTTTATGTTGAAGAAGTCCTTGTGGAATCCGGCTCTGTTGTTCCGGCTTTCCTCAATCCTCTGCATTGCCTGTTTTTCAGTCCAGTTGAATTCTTTCTTGAGCCTTTCGATCCTTATGGAATCCTTCGCGATCAGTCTGATCGGTATCATCCCCGGAACATCCTCAAGGATCGCAAATGCTCCGCGTCCAATGAGAATGCAGTTGCCTTTTGAGGCAGCCTCGATGACTGCAAGTTGAAGATAGTTCAGATACTCATCTCTGTTTTTTGAAAGACTTGCAAAGAATCCTGGTTTTCGTTCGTCGTATTTTTCAAGTTTTTCTTTCGGAAAACCGAGTTCAACGATGCGCTTCTCAATATCATGTCTGGTTACAAAAGTGTACCCCAGTTCTTTTGCCGCATCAGAAGCGATTTCGTCACCGAGAGCTGCAACCTGGCGTGAAATAGTGATTACCGACATAGTTCCCCCTGTAGTAGATGCACGGAACTTTTACCCGTGTACTTTACCCTTGAAAAATATAGATCATGAGTTATCATGAAAGTCTCTGAAAAATCCATTTTCTGAAGCCCTATTATGATTATATAATCAAAAAACGAAAAATCAAATTTGCTGGAGGCAGTTTTGAAAACAGATGAAGAATTGATGTGGACCAGTTTAAGCAAGGCGGAACTCTGCAGGACGCCCGTGTTTACAGTGACCGTCAGACATAATAAAAGTGCTTCCGGAGTTGAAGGCGACTACATAGTTAATGAATGTGCTGACTGGGTCATCGTAATCGCTGAAAAGGATGACTGCTTCCTCATGGTGAAACAGTTCCGTCATGGAGAAGAAAAACTCAGCATAGAATTTCCAGGTGGAGTCATAGATGCCGGTGAATCTCCAGAAGAAGCTGCCGTTCGCGAGCTTAAGGAAGAAACAGGTGCAGTTGCATCAAGCCTTGTCCATCTTGGATCAATGAATCCAAATCCTGCCTTGTTTGCCAATCATACCCATGTCTATCTTGCGACAGGTCTTTCTTTCAGCGGAACTCAAAACCTTGACCACGATGAGCTTCTTGATTACATGGAGATTCCAAAGAGTGAAGTCTTGAAAAAGATGGGCTCCGCGGAATATCCTCATGCGCTCATGTGTGCCGCCGCAGCTTTGTATATGGCAAGATCTTTTCTATGAATTTTAAAATGAAGGAGGCCTGCGTAGCTGCAGGCCTCCTTCATTTTAAAGACAGAAATTATCTGCCTCTGTATGGTTCGTATTCAATCTTTGGATTGTATGTTCCGTCGCGGAATTCTCCAGACAAAGAAGGAATCTCCATCTTCATTCCTGGAAGAATGAGGTTAGGATCCTCAGGTTTTGGGAGAGCCTTTTTGTTTGCTTCGTAAAGGTTTTCCCAAAGGTATGGATTGTTGTAGACATAAGGACGTCCTGAAATATTCCAGAAACAGTCTCTGTCTGTTGCCCATGGACGTACAACATAATACTTTGGAAGTGGAGTGATGTCCTTTACGTCAGCAAGGATGTCAAGAACCTGCTTTGAATATGCGTTTGCGTTGTCCCAGTCTTCCTTTTCGAATGCTCCTTCAGCCTGAGAGAGAGATTTGGTGGCTGCATCATAGGCGATAGGATAGTTTTCCTTTCCGTGGATGCCTTCGACATACTTTACTCTGTTTCTTGCAAGGTTAAGGTTCTTTTCTGCATTTTCCTTTGCCAGCATGTGGTTGATATACTGGTCAGAAAGGTCTGCGTTTTCCTTTGCCTTTGCTGCATATTCTTCTGCAAGGACATATTCACCTGCATCAAGGGCTTTTTCAGCTTTTACAGTGTATTCTCTTGCAAGCTTCTGGTAAGTGTTGTTTGTGTAGCTGGCGGCAAAAATTGATGCTGCTGTGAAAGCTGCTGCAATACAAGCTATGATCTTTTTCATTATTTTGCCTCCAATGTGTCAGTGATGGAATTTACTCCGTCTTCGATTTTTTCTACAAGGTCCTCAGCAGGAACTTCTTCTGCTGTAAGGTCAACCTCTGCGCTTTCTGCTTCTGAATAATCGTCTTCTTCAAGAAGTTTTGTGTCAGCTTCTTCGATTCCTTCAACAGGTTCGTCTCCAAGAGGTTTTTCAATATCAGCCTGAACCGCAACATTCTCAGATGCTGCGACACGCTTTTTTGCTTCGTCGATTGCGGCCTGTGCCTTTGCGCGTGCATTTCCAACAGATTCATAAAGCTCGTTGAATCCATTCTTTGCCTTTGTGTATTTTTCAAGGGCTCCCTCAGGATTCTTTGTGACGAACTTCTGGTCACCTGACTTGAATGCATTTACGAATGTTTCATATTCAGCTTTGCGTGAGACATAGCACTTTACGCTGTTTGCTTTTTTCTGTGCCTCAACTGCAGCTTCTCTTTCCTCGCGTGCCTTTGCTCTGAGTCCTGTTTCAAGTACTGCTGTCATGGCACCGTTTGCGGAAACTGCCTTTGTTCCCCATTCTGCCGATGAAAGTGTATTGTCTCCTGAAAGTTCTTCTATGAGAGCGGCTCCTTCATCATAGATTTTCTGATTGTATGAAGCCAGCCCAAGTGCATCGATCTTTTCTTTCTTTGCCTTTGCTTCAGCAAAAGATTTCAATGCTTCGTAGCGTGCCTTGAGTGCAAGGAGTTCTTCTTCAGAAGCATTTCCTTCCTTGAGCCTGTTGTACTCGTCTTCAGCTGCCTTGAATGCTTCTGGTGCAAGCTTGTCGGCTCCGGAATCAATTGCTGACTGTCTGAGTGAGTCAATTGAATCCCATAGTGAATCGATAGTTCCGTCTGAATCCGAATCTGTGTCTGAGATTTCTTCTGGTTCAGTTTCCGGAATCTGTTCTTCAATCTTTTCTTCTGCAGTTTCTTCAACTGGTGCAGGTTCCGCTGCTGGTGCCGAACCGCAAGAAACCATAAAAAGGGATGCTGAGGCTGCGAAAACCGTAAGCATCAATATTTTACTTTTGAACATCATATCCTCCCGATCGAACGTTGTTTTGCTTAACAAATATCAATTTATTAATACAAAAAAGTTTACTATATATTGTTATTTTCGGCAATAAAAATACTGACTGTTAGCGGTTTAGAGCAGTCCGGGTTTTACAAATCTGTTTTTCTGTCCTAAAATAAAATGCATCCAGATGTAACGTTTTCTAAGAAAATTGATTATATTATTGCAATGATGGATTTCAACGGAGGTTATTATGGCAGAGGATTTCACACCACCAGTTATTGAAAGCAAGCTTGGAGTTATGTCTACTTCCAGGACAGGATGGACGCTGGAACTGAATTTTGTCTCGTGGGGCGGAAGACCTGCGAAATATGACATACGCTCCTGGGATCCGCAGCATGAAAAAATGGGCAAGGGAGTGACTTTCTCAAAAGCGGAACTCTCTGAGCTGAAGAAGATTTTGAATACGCTGGATTTGGACTGATCGACATCTTTGTTGTAAATATAGCTGCTTCATGAAATTGATGAAATGAGGCGGTCATGAATAAAAATATTTGGAGTTTAAAATGAAAAAGATTATCGCCGGAATTATTCTCGCATCAGCAGTGGCATGTGGTTTTGCCGCAAAACCTAGACTTAAGGATCACATTACGGAAATCAGACTTGGAAAATATGAGCCTGCTGAACTTGGTACCGGAACCATGAGGCTTGAGAAGACTTTTGGACATGAACTTGTGGCTGTTGAATTTTCAGTTATGGTTTATCCCAAAAACGGAACTGCAGGTCTGCTTTATAAGAATGGTGGTCTTGGAATAAAGGAAAGAATTCTTTTTGACAAGGATGCCCGTGATGCCTTGAGGGCAGCCTATGAACAGTATATCGACGATTATGAGAACAAGCGTCTTGAAAGACAGAAAAAGTTTGTGAAGGCTTATGGTGTAGCCCGTACAAAGCTTGAGTGGGGACCATTCCAGTATTCTACATATGTTGAACCTAAGACATATTTCGGTTATGTGTTTGTGGGTAAGTCTCCTTATTTTGGAATCAGAATTCCTGATACTGTTTCTCCACAGAAAAAAGGGGATGTCGATGTTCACTATGTCGGAAATCTTCTTTATTTTACCCGTGCCCAGATCAAGGATCTTGTTGAGGCAATGAATGAAGAAGGATTGTTTGAAGCTATTGAAAGCCAGAAAATCGTGCTTCCTGCAAATGATGAGTATGAGGAACCGGAAGCCGATGGTGCTGGAGTGAAAGGGGTTTCTGCTGAACCTACTGAAGAATACGAAGAAAATTAAATTTTTCAAAAAAAAATTAAAAAAAATGAGAAATTCACTTGACGCAAATCGTTTAGAGATATATATTATCGCTCACCTAAACGAGACAGCGTCTTCGTGATGCTGATGAAAAGTTGTTTGACAGAAGCAGGGAAGGAAAAAAAGACAAAACTTTATATGTCAGCAAAAAGA
>JAEDDW010000132.1 GCA_016293645.1 Treponema sp.
CCCGGGAACTCCGGAGCAGGCTTGGCACGGTTCCTGACGGGAGCCGATTTTTTTTTTACTTTTTTTGTAACCCTTTACCTGTACAAATGGTTATATAAATGAAGATTGATCGCAACAGTTGATCTTCGCTTCATACGAATCTCCTTTTTTTTGCTCCCGATAGGTTTCGGGAGCTTTTTTTTAATACGCAGGCCCTTGTTTTTAACACTTTGATAACACTTGCATTATCACTTAAGTAGTTTTAGTATAGTTAAAGAATAATGAGAATGCCTGAAGTTCAGTCTGCAGGAATTCCATAATTAATTTAGGGGTTGATTATGAATATCATCGAAAAAATCAGTAACTTCTTTGGAAAGTTCATGGCTGTTATTGTACTTGCAGTAACAATTCTCGCTTTGTTTGTTCCGTCTTCAAGTCTCTGGATCAAGACAACATGGATCAACTGGCTTCTCATGCTGGTCATGTTTGGAATGGGACTTACCCTCAAGCCTTCTGACTTTGCAGTAGTCTTTACACGTCCTAAAGATGTCATCATCGGCTGCATTGCACAATTTACAATAATGCCTCTTCTTGCTTTTGCCCTTGGAAAGATTTTTGGTCTCGAAACAGCACTTCTTGCAGGTGTAGTTCTTGTAGGTACATGTCCAGGCGGAACTTCAAGCAACGTCATCACATACCTTTCAAAAGGTGATGTTCCTCTTTCAGTCGGAATGACATCCATCAACACGCTCCTTGCTCCAGTGCTTACACCTGCCATCACATACCTTCTTCTCAAGACATCAGTGGAAGTAAACGTGATTTCCATGTTCATTTCCATCGTCAAGGTAGTCATCGTGCCGATCACACTGGGTTTCATCATCAATAAATTCTTTGGAAAATTCACACAGAAAATCGTAGTCCTTCTCCCATGTATTTCAGTAGTCGCAATCTGTCTCATCGTTGCCTGTGTTGTTTCACACAACAGCGCAAAGATCCTTTCAACAGGTGCAATCATTTTTGCAGTAGTTATACTCCACAACATTCTTGGATACGCATGTGGATTTGGTCTTGGCAAGGCACTTCGACTCAACGCAGCAAAGACAAAGGCTCTCTCTGTAGAAATCGGCATGCAGAATTCCGGTCTTGCAACTTCCCTTGCAGGAACAGCTTTCCAGGGACTTGCAATGGCAACAGTACCGGGAGCAATCTTCAGCGTATGGCACAACATCTCAGGCGCCATTCTTGCAAACATCTACAACAGGTGGAATGACAGCGAAGAAACCGCTAGCTAGCGTCGCTACACACAGAGCTCAGCAAGGAAACTATCGTTCCGAGCTCAGAGTGTTTTTGCCAGCCTCTGCCTTCCTTCACGTATTTTCATTCCACAATTCTTAGACAACAGTAGAAGGGGCTGTCCCAAAAGTAATCTCAGGGTGGTTGAGCTTAGTCGAAACCACCACATATAGTGGTATCGGGCATTTCGACATTGCGGCTTTATGGAAGCTCCGCCGCCATATGCAATGACCCTGGCATGAATACTTATTGGACAGCCCCTTTTTTTTATCCGATTATTTTAAAGTCAGGGCCTTCTTCAGTATTGAAGATTCTGATGGATGTACTTTCCATGGCGACGTTTTCTGCAAAGTCTGCAATGCTAAGGCTGTAAGGAGACAGAAGATCTTCCGGATGATATGAAAGATCAACTTCTTCTTCCGCTCCGTCACTGGAACACCTGCTGAAGGCACCATTGATCCTGACGATATCCTGAGCCGCCGCAAAAAGGTGGCTTTTGTTTTTCTCCTCAAATTTCTGTTCAAGGAACATGAGCTGGAGTTTTTCGATTGCCTTGTGGCTTGCTTCTTCCGCGTCAAAATTAACTTCAAAGGAACAGTTGTTGCACTGCTGGAATTCCTCAAAGTCGGCAAAAAACGAAGACGCATTGATTTTCAGAGCCTGCAATATCGAATTGAACCATGGAACTGCACGGCCGCTTGTGTAGAACACCTTGCAGGCAAAAGCCATTCCGCGCGAAAAATCCATGTCTTTAGAGGAATATACGCCGGTAGGTCTTGGATCCTCATATGGAACAGTTTCAAGCTGTTCAAAATCAATATGGTTTGGATATAGCGTGCATGCAAAATCAAGCCGGTCACGGAACAGCTTGAAGGTATCCCCTTCTTGAATTCCCCACTGCATGTTAAAACCAAACACAAGTCCGGCGTCGTTAAGCAAGGCAGCCTTTCCGGAATAAAATTTCTTGTCAAACAAAAGGTTTCCGTTTTTTTCAGTACCAAGAATCGGAATCTCAACGGAACAATAGATTTCAGAAAGCGAAGCAACAAGATTCCGGTCTATTATTTTTGGATCAATGAAAATGGAAAGAAAAAGATCAGGTCTATGTTTTTTTATTTCATCCACAAGACGAAGGATTCCCGCCTTATCAGAAGAAAATTTAAGGTCGTTTACCGTGAGTTCAGTGATGCCCTTCTGCTCAAAAGTAGGAAGATCCTTGAAAATTGATTCGATAGTAAAGGAATAATTCATATTAGTTAAACACCATAATAAAAGTATGCGGAGTCAGGGTTCATGTCAAACTGCGATTTGCGACGCTATTAGTATCTGAGGGTTTACCCGAAGCCTTTTGACAGAACGAAGGGAGCACCCCAGCAGGCTTGACATGGTTCCTGACGGGAGCATTCTTTTATTAAAGAATAGCAATGTTGTTTGATTCACATTCCCTGAGCATGTCATCAGACCACATGCTTACCTGTGTTTCACCAATGTGAGCTTTTCTAAGGAAGTACATGCAAAGGCGTGACTGACCGATACCACCACCGAGAGTCTGAACCAGTTCTCCGTTCAAAAGTTTTTTGTGGAATGTAAGTTCTGCACGCTCTGGACAACCGCGTTCTGCAAGCTGAGACTTAAGGCTTTCCTTGCTTACACGGATACCCATGGAAGAAAGTTCCATTGCACAGTCAAGAACAGGATTCCATACCATAAGGTCACCGTTGAGGCCTGGCTTTCCGTCTGGTCCTGGAGTGATCCAGTCGTCGTAGTCAGGAGCACGGCCGTCGTGGATTGTTCCGTCTGAAAGCTTTCCGCCGATACCGATGATGAAGATTGCTCCATGTTCCTTGCAGAATGCTGTTTCGCGTTCCTTTGGAGATTTTCCTGGATACATCTTTACAAGGTCATCTGCGTGAACGAATGTAATGTCTGCCGGAAGGCATGGCTTGATGTTTTCATAGCGGTCGTAAACAAAGAATTCAGTCTGCTTAAGTACGCGGTAAATCTTCTTAACGATTTCCTTAAGATAATCGATTGTGCGGTCCTTTTCGTCAATGCGCATGCACCAATCCCACTGGTCTACGTAAAGGGAATGAAGGTTGTCCAGTTCCTCGTCTGCACGGATGGCATTCATGTCTGTATAGATTCCAAAGCCGCTTTCGAGGCCAAGTTCCGTTACCTTCATGCGCTTCCATTTTGCAAGAGAATGAACGATTTCTACCTGAGTTTCGTTCATATCCTTTACAGGGAATTTTACAGGGCGTTCAACACCGTTAAGGTCATCATTGAGTCCAGTTCCGCTCTTAACAAAAAGAGGAGCTGTAACACGTGTAAGGCTCAATTCTGTAGAAAGTGCAAGCTGGAAAAAGTCCTTGAGGAGGACGATAGCTTTTTCTGTTTCCTTTACGCTGAGCAAAGGCTTGTAATTTTTTGGAACATATAATTTTGACATAAGTAACCCCAAGATATATAAAATAAGCAACTATCCATATGTGGCATATAAACCAACCAGTTTATGAAAATCTACCAGTCAGTACGAATCTGTCAAGACCGCTCGATATCGTCGCTACATGCAAAGCCCTGTAAGGAAACTATCTTTCAGGGCTTTGAATGTTCTTGTCAGCCTCTTCCTTCCTTCCCGATTTTCATACAATTCTTCTTCAATATGCCTCAAAAGACATTAAAAATATACCACAAATAAAATGCTTTGTAAAAGAAGAGATTTTTCAAATTCCGTTTTTTACAAAGGGCGAAAGCTTTGTCCAATAGTAATCTGCACCTTCAGTAACTTT
>JAEDDW010000133.1 GCA_016293645.1 Treponema sp.
GCTGCTGCTTCGTATCCCTTTTCATCAAGAGCCTTGCTTACATAGTCTGCATCACACTTGCGCTGAACAAAAACAAGGCCAAAGAAATCTGGAGAAATGTCGATGAGGCGGACAAGAGCTTCAATCTTTTCGCTTTCACGGAGAACCCAGTACTTCTGGTCGATGAGCAATGGTTCTTCTACAACGCCTTCTTCTTCAACGATTTCATAGTCACCCATGAAGCGCTGTGCAATGCGAAGGATTTCTTTTGGAATTGTTGCGCTGAACAAAAGAACGCGGCAATCCTGGTTTGCGCTTTCAAAAATATTTTCGATGTCGTCAACGAATCCCATGTCGAGCATTTCGTCGCCTTCATCAAGAATGAAGTAGTCGATCTTTGAAATATCAAGGACACCGCGATCCATAAGGTCCATTACACGGCCTGGAGTTCCTACTACGATTTCAACACCCTTGCGGAGGGCACGCATCTGTTCGCCCATTGGAGCACCGCCGTAAACAACGGCAACGCGGGGACACTTTCCAGTTGTAAAGGAAGCCATTTCTGCAGCTGTCTGCATGGCAAGTTCACGGGTTGGTTCAAGAATGATTGCACGCACATGATCAGATGGTTCCCTCAAAGTCTGAACAAGAGGGAGGCCAAAAGCTGCTGTCTTACCTGTACCTGTGCGGGCACGGGCAATAACGTTTGCATCTCCGTTCAAAAGGCGTGGAATTGCAAGTACCTGAATAGGTGACGGTACCTTGAAACCCTTCTTTTCAATTGCCTTTAATGTGATTTCATCAAGACCAAGATCTTCAAATGACATTTCATCAGAATCATTTTCTGCTGAAACTTCTGCGGACATAGTAAGCCCGTCAATTTTTTCGTTCAATTCTTCCATACGATACCTCTTTCTTCATGAAAGTCCGTAACCGCATAGAAGTGGCGCCTATTCGCCTCTAATTAATTTCTTTGATTCCAAACCCGTGACCATGAAAGCAAATTATATGCCTTCGTAAGAAAAGATGCGGTCTTTAGACAGACATGATAAATAATGTAAAATGTTTGCAAATAGTACAGTTTTTTAACATTTTACACAAGGGGAAAGAATAGAAAAAACGCCGGAATGTAACATTTCGGCGTTTTCATCAGCAGAACAGAATTAAAGCACAGCCTTGAGGAACTGCTTGAGACGGTCACTCTTTGGCGCATTGAAGATTTCTTCTGGAGTTCCTTCTTCAACAATGTTACCGCCGTCCATGAAAAGAACACGGTCAGCAACTTCACGGGCAAACCCCATTTCGTGGGTAACGACAATCATTGTCATTCCACTTTCGGCAAGCTTTTTCATTACGGAAAGAACTTCACCGACAAGCTCCGGGTCTAACGCAGATGTCGGTTCGTCAAAGAGCATGATTTTTGGATCCATGGCAAGGGCACGGGCAATGGCTACGCGCTGCTGCTGTCCACCGGAAAGTTTGTTTGGATATGCATCAAGCTTGTCGCCAAGACCAACTGCATTCAGGAGTTCACTTCCCTTTGCACGGGCTTCTTCCTTTGACTTGCCGAGAACATTCATCGGGCTGACCATTGTATTTTCAAGGGCAGTCATGTGAGGGAAAAGATTGAACTTCTGGAAAACCATTCCCACATTCAAAAGCCTCTTGCGTCTTTCCTTTGTTGAAATGTGAAGCTTTGAAGATTTATTTTCCTTATGAGCAATTTCCTTTCCTTCAATTTCAATGATACCGTTGTCAATGTGTTCAAGGTGAATGAGGGAACGAAGGAATGTTGACTTACCGCTTCCGCTTGGTCCGATGATGCACACAACTTCCTGTGGTTTTACTTCAAGGTTAACGCCCTTCAATACATGAAGAGAACCGAAACTAACATCGATATTTTTTGTTGTAATCATACTCATTGTTCAGCCCTCTCCTATTCGTAGATAGAATGTTTCTTTTCAAGAACATGGAATACAAAAGTAAATACCGCAGTGATGATGAGATACAAAATCATTGCCGGAATGTAAACCATTGATGAAGCCGTAGAAGACTGAATGCTTCTTGTTACCTTTGTAATGTCTGCAAGGGCAATGAGGGAAACAAGGGAAGCATCCTTAAGCATCATGATGAATTCATTTCCTACAGGCGGAATCAAACGGCGGATTGACTGAGGCAGAATTACAAGGCGCATGGTCTGAAAGTAATTGAGGCCCAAAACTTTTCCTGCCTCAAACTGTCCCTTATCGATGGACTGGATTGCAGCACGAATGATTTCACAGCAGTATGCGGAACTGTTGAGACCAAAGGCAATGAAGGCTGCAAGGAACTGATTATTGATTGTAAGCGCACGGCTGATCTGCGGAAGTCCGTAGTAGACAAAGTAAAGCTGCATCAGCAAAGGTGTTCCGCGGAAAAAGAAAACATAGCCTTTGCAGAAATTGCGGATAATCTTGTTCTTGGAAAGAGTTCCAAGAGCAAGAAAAATACTGATTATGAGTCCTGCAACTACAGAACAAAGTGTAAGTAAGATTGTAATTCTGGCACCGGCCAAAAGCTGTGGTATCCATTTTATAATTTTATTCATTGTTTCCATAATAAACAGGACTCCAATTTTAGTTTTGCTATATTCCTGAACAGCTATGATACTTAAGGCAGGCTTCGACGTTGCTCAGCCATCCTATTTTACAGGATCCCTGAGCGTAGTCGAAGGATCCTACAATTATACTAGCACTATTTCAAAAATACATTCTATATTTTTTATTTGATAGAATCAGAAAGATCTTCACCAAAAATCTTGATGTAGATTTTTGCCATTGTTCCGTCAGCCTTCATGTCATCGATGACCTTGTTGATTTTGTCCTGAAGAACCTTGTTTCCCTGCTTCATGCAAACGCCGAAGTATTCGTCAGGAGTTCCAGTCCATACGCGCTTGAATTCTGAATCAGGAACATTAAGGTAAGAAACAGAAACCAGGTTGTCGCTTACAACACAGTCGATACGTCCGAACTTAAGGTCGTCATATGCATTCATAACCTTGTCGTATTCACAAGGAATGAATTCAAAGTTGTGGGCTGCAGCATACTTTTCAATGAAGAAGTCAGATGTTGTTTCTGCCTGGTATCCGATTTTTTTACCTGCAGCATCTTCCGGCTTGTTCCATGGAAGTGTTGAATCCTTCTGAAGGATAAGGGCCTGTCCGTTCCCGATATATGGCTGAGAGAAGTCGTATGCAGCCTGGCGTTCAGGTGTGATTGTTGCAGCAGACATAACTACATCGTAGCGGTCTGTTGTGAGGCCTGCAAAAATTCCGTCCCATGCAACATCAAGGAACTCTGCTTCAAGACCAAGGCGCTTTGCAATTTCTTTTCCAAGTTCAACATCGAAACCTGCAGGAGTCTTTCCGTCCTCTGCATAGTATTCAAATGGAGGATAACCAACTTCCATTGCAATCTTAAGCTTTCCAGCTTCCTGTGTAAATTCACCCTTCTGAACCTTGTCCTTTTTAGAACATGATGAAAGAGCAAGAATTGCTGCAACTGACATTACTGCGAGAATAGTTTTCTTCATAATATATCTCCTAAGAATTGTACAAACGATAATCCATTATATAGAATAAAACGTTCTTAGTCACGTTTCACAAAGCCCGGAATGACTTCTGCCACAAGGATTGCCGCAAAAATCAAAACACATCCTGCAGCCATTTTGAAAGTCATAGTCTCATGCAAAATGAGACAGCTGAATAAAACACCAAAAACAGATTCCAGAGAAAGGAACAGAGATGCCAGGGAAGACGGAACATATTTTAGTCCAGCATTTTGAAGGCAGAAAGCCAGCATGGAACTTAAAAGTCCAAGGTAAAGCAAAGAGACAACAACATTTCTGTTGGTAAAGAGGCTCATTTCCAAAGGCGAATCCATGAATGGTGCAAGAAGAAGACCAAGGATTCCGGCTACCAGAAACTGGAATACAGTAAGGAGAATTACATCCTCGTCTTTCACAAAAAATGCACCGCCAATGATGTGGACCGCATAGAAAAATCCGCA
>JAEDDW010000036.1 GCA_016293645.1 Treponema sp.
ACAGTCTTGCACGAAAGCGGAAGAAATGCAGTCCCGAGGTATTCCGACCATAGTGAAAAAAAATTTTGATAAATGAAACTTTTGATGTTATCATTTTTGTATTGGAGGATATATTTATGGCATGTTGTAAAAAAACTGCATCCGCAGAAACAAGAGAAAAAGCTGTTGAAAAAACTCCCGCACAGAAAGCTGTTGATACAAGAAGAAAGAACATCATCGCAGAACAGAAGGAAATGCTGGACAAGTCTACTTCTTCTGCTGCACATAAACAGTGGATCACAAAGAAGAATAATGAAATTTCCGCAAAAGATGAAAAGATTGCCAAACTTACTTCTGAAAAGAAGGATCTTAAGGCTGAACTCAAGAAGCTGCAGGTAGAAAACAAGGCGCTGGCAAAAGAAGTTGCAAGACTTGAAAAGAAACTTGCCGCAAAACCTGCTGTCAAGACTGAGTCAAAGGCACCTGCTAAAACAAACACAAAGGCTGCCCCAGCAAAGGCTTCTAAGACAGCAAAGGCTGCTAAGAAGTAGTTGGTTCCGTAAAAACTGATATGGACGAAGGCTGCGGAAAATTTCAGCTTACCTGTACGATGCCAAAAACGCAGTCTCCGGCTTTTTCGATTTTGCGTACAAGATCGATGTAGTTGAGTTCAGTCTTTACGTTGCCGCCGTTTTCTATACGTCTGCGTGAGGAATGTCTGAGCTCCTTCTTTTTGTCATCAATCCTCTGTTCAATCTCTTCCGCCTGCAATCTTTCTTCCGTAGATATTCCCGTTGTAAGGTAAATGCAGATCTGCTCATAGAAAAGCCGGACCATTTCAAGATAGTCTGAAATTTCTTTTGCCCGTTTTGGTTTCATTTCCTTGTCGGCATCTTCATAGGCTGAAAAAAATTTTCCTGTCGTGTGCATGATCGAAGTACATTCATCGCTGAGGTTTTCAAGATTGTCGGTGATCTGCATGAGACGGGAGAAATTACGGCGGTCTGTCGAGTTTGCTGTAGGAAGTCTTGAACATTTCTGCAGGAAACTTGTGATCGCTTCATTCATTTCGTCGATGTAGTTTTCGGCAGCATTCACAATGTCATTTTCTTTTTCAATGTCTGTTCCATTGGTCAGTGTGTTGGTTATTGAGTCGAACATCTCCATGACTTTTATGGACATCTTTACGATTTCTTTCTGAATCTGGAATGAATACAAATCCGCGCTGATGTGGGAAAAAGGAAGAATGGCTGGAAATTTGTAATGCTCGTTCTCAAAAGAGATGTCATCTTTGATGATTCTGGTCGCAAGAAGCGCTATCTGGTCAACAAAAGGAAGAAAAATCAAAGTAGCCGAAATGTTGAAAATCGTATGAAGCATTGCTATGTGGGTTGTGATGTTTTCCGCTGGAATTCCTGGAACGATGATGTCGACAACTGCGAGGAATGGCCTGAAAACAAGGAGGGCGATCAGAGTTCCGGCTACATTGAATCCAACATGGATCAGAGCTGTACGACGCGCATTCACTGTTGCTCCAAAGCTGGACATTACCGCGTCAATGGTCGAACCGATGTTGCTTCCCAGAACTATCGATGCGGAAAGTTCCCATGTAAGGCTTCCGTTTGATGCCATGGTAAGGACAATTGCAGTCATGGCGGAAGAAGAGTGGATGAGGGCTGTGACAAAGGCACCTATAAAGACTCCAAGTAAAAGCCCTGCTACACCGATGGAATTGAATTTCTGAAGGAAGGCGACTGATGAAGGACTCAGGGAAAGTGTGTCTTTCAGCAATCCAAGTCCCATGAAAAGCAATGCGAATCCCATGAAACAGTCTGCAAAATTGTGGATTGTAAGGCGCTTGAAATATTTGAGGATGAAGCCAAAACCAAAAAGGGGGATTGCTGCTGCTGAAATGGAAAATGAAAATCCGAAAAGGGAAACTATCCATGCCGTTACCGTAGTACCGATGTTTGCACCAAAAATTACTCCGATGGCTTGTGTCAGCGTCAAGATTTCGGCATTTACAAAGCTTACGACCATGACTGTCGTGGCTCCGGAAGACTGGATGACTGCTGTAACTCCAATTCCCGTAAGGACAGCTGCCAGTCTGTTTCCGGTAATCTTACCAAGCATTTTCTGAAGGTTACTTCCGGCTCCTTTCTGAATACCGTTTGACAGCATGTTCATTCCGAAGAGAAGAAGACAAAGGGCACCGACAAAGCCGAGTACCTGTCCAAGAATGCTCATAAACATAGGTTGCCTCCAATGGTAAAGGTAATCATTTAAGAGCATTTTGAGAATTAAGTTTATGTAAAATTTATGTAAAATTTACAGTGAGAATATGACCGTAAAGGTGCTTCCTTCTCCTTCACGGCTGTTTACCAGGATGGCGGCATTGTGGTATCTGGCGGCATGCTTTACGATGCTCAGACCAAGACCAGTTCCGCCAAGCACTTTCGAACGGCTTTTGTCGACACGATAGAAGCGTTCGAAAATACGTTCTTTTTCCCTATCCGGTATGCCGATACCATTGTCCTGGACATTCAAGATAACTCTGTGGGATTCAAGCATCGTCTCGATCTTTATGCTGACAATTCCGTTGTCTCTGTTGTATTTGACGGCATTGTCTATCAGGTTATAGACCATTTCGTAGATTACAGGACGCACTCCATTTATGAGGCCTGAATCTCCGGCAAGGTTCACCCTTATGCCTTTCTTTTCTGCCATAGGTGCGATGATTTCCATTGCTTCTCTTGCGATTTCACGAAGACTTAAAACTTCCTTTTCCAGGGAAATTGATTTCTCATCAAGTTTTGAAAGCTTGATTATGTCATTCACGAGAGTAATCATCCGCTGGCTTTCATCGTAGATTGTTCCGGCGAAATCCTTTGTGGTCTGCTGATCAGTTCCGCCTTGCTTAAGTATTTCTGCAAAACCGCTGATGCTTGTAAGTGGAGTCTTGAGCTCGTGGCTTACGTTGGCTGTGAACTGCTGACGAAGTTCCTCTCTCTGGGATTTTTCATAGTTCTCTTCGGCAATTCTTTTGGTGAACGGCTTGAGTTCATCATAGACATCTGTTGCCTCAGGATTTTCAAGATCGATCATATTGAGCGGTTCGATGATTTTCTTTGACAGAAGGTTTGCGGTGATTCCCGAAATTATCATTGCGATTACAAGCATCACGAGAAGAATCTGGCTCATGCCAAGGACAAGGACACCAACCGTATGCTGGTCACATGAGATCCTGAGGACATCCTTGCTTTCAAGCTGTTTGGCAAAGTACAGGGTCTTTTCAAGCATTGTGGAAGAGTATCGGCTTGAAGTGCTTATGCCGGATTCCTTTGCTTTCAGAAACTCTGAACGGAGGGCATGGTTTTCCATCGTGGAGGTATCGGCACTGTTGTCAAAATATACTTTGCCATCTGAATGGATCAAAGTGATTCGGTTCTGTGTCTTGAGTTTTTTTATCGCAGACAAGTCCGGAGAATTTTCAGTAAGGTCATAACCTTCCAAAAGTGTGCTTTCAGTCTTCAGTTCTTCAAACAGCTGTTTTTCGAAATATCCGTACATGTTCGTGATGAATATGAATGCACATAGGAAGTATACTAAAACTCCCACTGAGAAAGTTGAAAGAAAGATTTTAAAAGTCAGTGATTTATTCTTCAATTTCAAACTCCATAAAATTCTGAACAGGTGATGTTTTGTCTTCAGATGAACTTGTACCCAACGCCACGGATTGTCTCTATCAAATCACCTGCAGCATCAAGTTTCTGTCTGAGTGTTTTTATATGAACGTCGACAGTCCGGCTTTCGATGTCAGCATCGATTTTCCAGACGGAATCAAGAAGCTGCTCTCGGCTCATGACGTTTCCACGGTTCTGCAGAAGAAGTGAAAGCAGATCAAATTCCTTGACCGTAAGAAAAATCTGTCTGTCTTTGACATATACAGAATGTTTTGCAAGGTCTATTTTTATATCATCTGCCTCAAGAATCTCAGAAGTTTCTTCCGTATGTTCATATCTTCTGAGTACTGCTTTTATCCTTGAAATCAAAGTCATCATTCCAAATGGCTTTGTGACGTAATCATCAGCGCCTGCATCAAGTCCTGTCACAACATCGAATTCCGTATCTTTTGCTGTTAGCATGATTACAGGGATCGATTTGTACTGGGTAGATTGGCGAAGTTTTTTTAGAATGGAAATTCCGTCTTCTTCCGGAAGCATTATGTCCAATAGAAGAAGCTGCGGGGCTGAACCGTTCAACGCTGTCCAGAAATCAGAAGGTTTTTCAAAACCTGTGCATTCATAGCCCTGGCTTTGCAATGTATAAACAATGAGTTTCCGGATGTTTTCATCATCTTCAAGAATGTAAATCATACATATAGTTATAGATGATGGCAAAAAAAAATCAATTGTGAAAATGTAAAATTTAGGTAAAAAGAAAAAAAAGAAGTCATCAAAATATGATGCAATGGCCTGCGCCTGAATGATGTTTATGTGGTGTGATTCGTGCTGATGGGATTCATTCATTTCATTTTACAGAAATTTCACAGATTCTTCCCGATAGCTTAACACTTTATCTGTAGATTTTATTCATCTTTATTAACAGGGAGAATTCTTATATGGAATCTACAGTAAAAAAAATTGCATCGATGGCATTTGTCATTGCAACAGCAGCATCTGTTTTTGCAGCTCCAAAATTCAACAGCAAAAAAACAATTTCTGTTATGAGTCGTGAAGACGGAAGTGGAACCCGTGGGGCATTCATCGAACTTTTTGGAGTTGAGAGAAAAGATGCCAATGGTAAGAAAATTGACTATACGACGGATGAAGCCGCAATCACAAATTCTACAGCCGTAATGCTTACAAGCGTTGCCGGAGACAGGTATGCCATCGGATATGTTTCTTTGGGTTCTTTGAACGATTCTGTAAAAGCACTGAAGATTGGTGGCGCCGATGCGACAACTTCAAACATCAACAACGGAACCTACAAGATCAGCCGTCCATTCAATATTGCTGTAAAAGAAAAACTTGCTCCGGCAGCACAGGATTTTGTGAACTATATCTTGAGCGGTGAAGGACAGCAGATTATTGCAGCCAACAAATACATCAAGGTTTCGGCCGGTAAGGAATCTTATACTTCCAATAAGGCAAACGGAAAAGTTGTAATTGCGGGATCTTCTTCTGTCTCACCGGTTATGGAAAAATTGATTGAGGCATACAAATCTGTAAATCCGAATACAAAGATTGAACTTCAGACTTCCGACAGTACAACAGGAGTTACGAATGCAGCTTCTGGTACATGCGACATTGGAATGGCAAGTCGTGGACTTAAGGAAACTGAAAAGGCTAAGGGTCTTAAGGAAATTACAATTGCCATTGATGGAATTGCGGTTGTTGTGAACAAAGAAAATCCGATGGATAACGCGGAAATTGAAACCGTCCGTGACATATACATGGGCAAGATCCAGAAATGGAATCAGGTGAAATAGGAAAGTTTCCGCCGATGGCGACGGTCAGGCTTTGCAGGGGCCGTCTGTCGCCTTTATAATCCCTGCCTCAAACTAAGTTTTATGAAAACAAAAGAATCTGTCTTAAAATTGATTTTTCTACTCTGTGCAGCTTTTTCAATCCTGGCAGTGCTCTTGATCTGTTTCTTTCTCTTTGCAAATGGAATCCCAGCTATCCATCAAATTGGGAGTATTGATTTCATCTTTGGACAGAAATGGAAGCCAGGCAATGAACTATACGGAATTTTCCCGATGATTGTCGGCAGTATTTATGTAACTGCAGGAGCAATTATTTTCGGTGTTCCGGTTGGGCTTATGACTGCCATCTTTCTTTCGAAGTTCTGCTCTGAGAAATTTCACGGAATCCTTAAAAGCGGAATAGATCTGCTTGCGGGCATTCCAAGCGTTGTCTACGGTTTTTTTGGACTTATGGTGATCGTTCCCTTTGTGAGAAATGTGTTTGGAGGGAACGGAAGTTCAATTCTAACTGCGTCCCTTCTTCTGGGAATGATGATATTGCCTACCATAATTTCAGTTTCAGAAAGCAGTCTGAATGCAGTTTCTTCTTTCTATTATGAAGGATCAAGAGCTTTGGGAGCAACCCATGAGAGATCTGTCTTTATGG
This sequence comes from Treponema sp., assembly GCA_016293645.1. Lineage (GTDB taxonomy): Bacteria > Spirochaetota > Spirochaetia > Treponematales > Treponemataceae > Treponema_D. The sequence continues at coordinate 6,114 of JAEDDW010000036.1, forward strand.
TAATTCTTCCAGCTGCAAAATCGGGAATTCTTGCAGGAATTATTCTGGGCATTGGAAGGGCAATCGGAGAAACCATGGCGGTCATCATGGTTGCCGGGAATCAGGCGAGAATTCCAGATTCGATATTGAAAGGCGTGCGGACCCTTACAGCTAATATTGTCATTGAAATGGGATATGCAACAGACCTTCACCGGGAAGCTTTGATAGCAACCGGTGTCGTGCTTTTTGTATTTATTCTTCTAATTAATCTTAGTTTTAATCTGGTAAAAAACAGAGGTAATAAATGATGAAATATGAGTTAGGGATTGGAGTGGTGCCGAAGGCAAACGTGGTGGTTGCGCTTGACGAAACCGCCACGGTCGGAGCGAAAGCGGAGCCACGCAAAGCCCGGCGGACGCAGATCCTGAGCCTGTCGAAGGGTGCGGCCGCAACTTCCAGAAAGATGAAATCCGGGTTCGTAAGGTTCAGCGTATTTTTTTGTGCTGGACTTACACTGTCAGTTTTGATTTTCATGCTGGCGTACATTCTGGTGAAAGGCATTTTGTATTTACAGCCTTCGTTGTTTGAATGGAAATATACTTCGGAAAACTGTTCAGTAATGCCGTCGCTTATAAATACGATTTTAATGACTGTGCTTGCATTGCTCATTGCAAGTCCTTTGGGAATAGGTTCGGCAATTTATCTGGTTGAATATGCAGCAAAAGAGAATAGGTTTGTAAAACTCGTAAGGCTCACTACGGAAACTTTGACAGGTATTCCTTCCATAGTATATGGACTTTTTGGAATGTTGTTGTTTGTAGGAACTTTCCACTGGGGATATTCCCTTATGGCCGGAAGCAGCACTGTTGCGATAATGATTTTGCCTGTGATCATGCGTACTACGGAAGAGGCATTGTTTTCCGTACCGGATTCTTTCCGCGAAGGAAGTTTTGGTCTTGGTGCAGGAAAACTTAGGACTGTTTTTAAGATCGTCTTGCCAGATGCGATGCCTGGAATTTTAAGCGGTGTGATTCTTGCGACCGGTCGTGTTGTCGGGGAGACTGCTGCCTTGATGTATACCGCAGGAACAGTGTCCCAGATTCCGTTGGGTGTGTTTGGTTCGGGAAGAACTCTGGCAGTGCATATGTATATTTTGAGTTCTGAAGGATTGCACACAAATCAGGCATTTGCAACTGCGGTTGTGCTGCTTTTGATGGTGATGATTGTCAATCTTCTGACTGAAAAACTTGCTGTGAAAATAGGAAAGTAAATAATGGAAAAAATCAAAATCGAAAACATGGATCTGTTCTATGGGAATTTTCATGCCCTCAAGAACATCAACCTGGATATTGAAGCTAATAAAATTACAGCATTCATCGGACCAAGCGGATGCGGAAAATCTACTTTGCTGAAAAGTCTGAACCGCATGAATGACATGGTTGAAGGTTGCAGAATTACGGGAAAGATTATTTTGGATGGAGAGGAAATTTTCAACCGTAAGATGGATGTGAATCAGCTTCGGAAAAAAGTTGGAATGGTTTTTCAGAAACCAAATCCATTCCCAATGAGCATCTATGATAACATCGCGTACGGTCCCAGAACTCACGGAATAAAAAAGAAGTCGGAACTGGATGAAATTGTGGAGCAGTCATTGAGAAATGCAGCTATCTGGGATGAGATGAAAGACAATCTTAAGAAATCGGCACTGGCTTTAAGTGGAGGCCAGCAGCAGCGTTTGTGCATAGCCCGTGCACTTGCTGTTCAACCGGATGTACTTTTGATGGATGAACCAACTTCCGCACTGGACCCAATCTCAACATCTAAGATTGAAGACTGTGTCATGCAGCTTAAAGAAAAATACACAATTGTAATCGTTACTCATAACATGCAGCAGGCAGTTAGAATCAGTGACAAAACTGTTTTCTTTTTGCTAGGAGAAATAATCGAATCCGGAAATACAGAACAGATTTTCAGCATGCCTAAGAATCAGAAGACGGAAGATTATATAACAGGAAGGTTTGGTTGATATGCGTGAAAGATACGAAGAAGAATTGCGTCAGTTGAATACTTCGATCATAAGCATGGGTAAAATGATTGAAGTTGCCATTGAAAGTTCCATTCTGGCATTGATGGCCCATGATGTGAAAGCAGCGGATGTAATTATCAGATCCGATGATGCCATTGATGAAAAGGAGAAAGAAATAGAACAGCTTTGTCTAAAACTTTTATTGAGGCAGCAGCCTGTAGCGGCGGAGCTGCGGCTTGTTACAGCAGCCTTGAAAATGGTTACTGATATGGAACGGATTGGAGATCATGCAGGTGATGTGGCGGATTTATTGAAACAGATGTGTGAGGTAAATGTCAGCGGAAAAGATGTTCTTGGAGCATATATCAATTCCCAGCTGAACGAAATGGGAACTGCCATCCAGAAGATGCTCAAGGACAGCATCGAAGCCTACATAAACCGTGATGTTGATATGGCAAAAAAAGTAATAACAAGTGATGATGTGGCTGACGGTTTATATCATGAAATAAAAAGTGAACTCATATGGCAGATTCAGAACAAGGTAACTTATGCTGAACAGATTGCGGATTACCTTTTGATCGCCAAATATTTTGAACGCATTGGTGATCATGCAACAAACATTGCGGAATGGGTTATTTTTGCAATGACTGGTGATTTGAAATGATATTAAAGAAGAATATTCTGATTCTTTTTGGCAGTATGATTATCGCAGGTATTCTTTTTTTTATTCCCTCTGGGTTTGAAGGGGCTCTGCAGTTTAAGGATGCGGAAAAGTGCAGGGTGCTGGTCGAGGAAACCGATGATTCACGGCTGATAGACACGGGACTTATCAGAAGCGGCCAGCAGATATGCAGCGTTAGAATTCTTTCCGGAAAATTCAAGGGGCATCGGGCTGAAGGCTGGAACATGCTTGGTGGTTCATTGTCGCAGGATAAACTGTTCAGACCAGGAGATAAGGTTCAGGCTGTCATTCATTATGATATTGGCAGGCAGGGACCGGAATTTTATTCCATAAATCTGATAGATTATTACAGACTTAATGGTGAACTGATTCTTGCTGTGGCATTCGGAATTTTTCTCATTATCTTTGCCGGTACTACAGGTCTCCGTTCAGTTCTTTCATTTATAATTACAATTCTTGCACTTTGGAAAGTTCTTGTACCTCTATATCTGAAGGGGTTCAATCCGATATTGTCTGGAATTCTGGTTGTAGGTCTGATGACCTTTGTAATCCTGACCCTTGTCTACGGTTTTGACAGACGCCTTCTTTCTTCTTTCTGCGGTTCTATGTTTGGAATTATTTTTGCAGCTCTTCTGTCTTTTGCATTTACAAAAATTTTTCACATTCATGGAGCGGTCATGGCAAATTCTGAAAGCCTGCTTTATTCAGGTTTTCAGGATCTGAATCTTACGCAGATCTTCATGGCCTCGGTCTTTATCGGTGCCAGCGGTTCCGTCATGGATTTAAGTGTGGACATTACAAGTGCCGTTAACGAAGTTGTAAAAACTGCTGCAAGAAAAAGGATATATATAAGCCGTCGGGAGGCAGTATTATCAGGCCTGGCTGTTGCACGTGCCGCCATGGGAACAATGACTACAACACTTTTACTTGCATATTCCGGAACATGCATTGCGCTTCTTATGACTTTTATGGCTCAGGGAACACCTCTGTACAACATACTGAACAACAACATCGTTTCCGCAGAAATCATCAACACCATAGCAGGAAGTTTTGGTCTTGCAATGACTGCACCTTTCACAGCTTTGATTGCCGGTAATATTCTGCATGGTAGTTTTTACAAACACTTAACTTCATCTTCATTAACTCTTAACACAAATCAGCTAGATTGATTCCGTCATCTGAACCTCAAGGCTAAACCTAAAGCCAAATCTATATCAGGTGACGGGGATTAATATGAAAAAAATTATGGTAACTGTTGCTGCATCAATTCTAGTATGCAGCATTATTTCAGCACAGTCATTGAAACTTGTGAACACCTTCGGCGGAGACAGCGACAGTACTGGTGGTTCTGATCTTTTTACTTACGATAATCTGAAGGACGAGAACGGAAAGTACAAGGACGACTACACCAACACAACTCGAGTAAGTGACAGGCTGCAGCTTGATGCAGGCGATAAGAATTTTGACTCGAGACTCAGAATGGAAATAGGAACAACAAAATTAAACGGAAAGGAAAGTACAATTCGTTTTCGCGGATATGGTCGTTTCAAGCCGGTTGACCAGTTCAATCTGATTGCTGGAAATGAATTCTTTACAAAGGTACCTGTCAATGCCGGTTATCTTATTGCAAGTGACGATTATCCAAAATATGCAAGAATTCTTCAGAATGGATTTGGCGCAGTAAGCAACTGGAAACTTGCTGACGATGGAAGCATGAAGATCAGCTTTGCAGGCGGCTTGAAAGGAACTGACAGCAGTCTGAATGACAAGGACAAGAGAGGCCTTGATTTTGGATTTAACTTTGATGTCAGAGATCTCGTAAGTCTCGGTGGATCTTTCCAGAATGCAACTGGCAATCAGCTTTCTGCCGCAGCCTTCGTAGGACTGAAAGCCATAGAAAACCTCACATTGAATGCAGGATACATCTACAACTGTACCGATACGGATTTCATTTCCAAGTCAGCAAAGAACGCCATCAGCCTTTCCGCAGGATATGACTTTACAGATATGGGGCTTTTCCTTGGAGCTGATATTGTTTCAGGAATCAGTAATGAGTATCTGGACAAAGGAGATACAAAGAAATATCAGAAGAATGACAGCGATCTGATTCCATTCCAGACAAAGATCAGAATTTCATACAAGTTGGATGAATCTGTCGAAGTTGGTGCAAAGGCAAAAGTTTCAATGATGGTAGGTGATAGTGATTCAAGAAAGACTGAAATCTATCCAAATATCGCATACAAGCTTTCAAACAATTTCGGAACAATCTCAACTGGTGTACGTGTGACAATGGATTCAAGCGATATTGCAACGATTTCGATTCCACTGACATGGAAGTGCACTCTTGCTGACATCAAGAAATAAAAAGGAAAGGTAATATGAAATCCATTAAGAAAACAGCCATATCAATGATTATGTTTGCTGTCATGGGAATGACAACAGTCCATGCAGCATCACCAGCTCCAAAATATGTATTCGTATTTGTCGGAGACGGAATGAGCTATCCGCAGATTCAGAGTGCAGCTTACTACACCGGTAAAGATGCAGGCGGAATTGTTGATGTCGTCAAGAAATCGGAAAACCCAGGTGATTCTCCAAAAATGAAAGCCTTGAGTTTCTATGATTTTCCTGTAGCAGGTTCAGCAAGCACTTACGATGCAACATCATTTGCTCCTGATTCTGCATCAACTGCAACATCAATTTTTACTGGTTACAAGACACACTCTTCTTCAATCAATGTGGACATCACAAAGAAAATCAAGTACCGCACAATTGCAGAACAGCTCCGCGATCAGAAGAAATGGAAGATCGGCGTAATCTCAACCGTAAACCTGAACCACGCAACACCTGCCGCAACTTACGCACATCAGGCAAGCCGTAAGTCAAACTATCCCATCGGACTTGAACTTGTTGAATCCAACTTCGATTATTTTGCCGGTGGTGCCCTGATGGAACCACAGGATAAAAAGAAAGACAAAAAGTCGATCTATGATCTTGCAAAAGATGCAGGCTATAAAGTGTGCTTTGATCAGAACGCGGCTGGAAGTCTTAAAAACGGAGACAAGGCCCTTGTAATTGCAGAAACTCTGGCAGACGCAGATTCAATGAGCTATGACAATGACCGCAAAACCGGTGAATGGGCACTCCGCGATTATGTCCGCAAGGGAATTGAAGTCCTTGATAACAGGACAGGATTCTTCATGATGGTAGAAGGCGGAAAAGTTGACTGGGCATGTCATGCCAACGATGCACGTTCTTCAATCGCCGATACTTTGGCTTTGAGCGAAGCCGTAGAAGAAGCAATCGCATTTTACAAAAAACATCCGAAAGAGACCTTGATCCTTGTGACAGCCGATCACGAAACCGGTGGACTTACAATCGGATATGCCGGAACTGACTACAATCTGTTTTTCCGGACTTTGGACGGACAGAAAATCTCCTACGCAAAATATGATTCAGATTATGTTTCTTCATACAAGAAAAATCAGACAAGTTTTGCGGATGTGATGAAAGATGTCGAAGCTCTCTTCGGCCTGAAAATGCCAGGAAAAGACGGTTCCGACAAAAACGGTGGTCTTGTTCTTACTGGGTATGAACTTGGAAAAATCAAAACTGCCTATGAAAAGACAATCAAGAATGACAAGTCACGAAACCAGATGGAATACGACATCTACGGAACATACGAACCGCTGACAATTACAATCACACATGTTCTTAATGCAAAGTGCGGTCTTGGATGGACAAGCAACAGCCACACCGGACTTCCGGTTCCAGTATTTGCCCTTGGAGCAGGTCAGGCGGAATTCGAAGGTTTTTATGATAACACGGACATCTACAAAAAGATGGCAAAGCTTGTAAAAGTTGCAAAAGATTAGAAGCAAACCACAGAAAATTCACAGCTGGAACTAAAAAAAAATCAATGCTGCCGTCTGACTTTCCTCCTTAAGTCAGGCGGTTTTTTATATCGTTTTACATGAATTTTACCAATCCTTCACAGATACTTAACCTGCATAAATTACATTAGGTTCAAACCAATCTTAAATGGAGTGTTCCATGAATCCTAGCATCAAAATCATTTTCGGACTTCTCGGAGGTCTTGCAATATTCATTTTCGGAATGAACATGATGAGCGAATGTCTTCAAAAAGCTGCCGGTGAAAAAATGAAGAAAATTCTTTCGCTTTTTACAAGGAATCCAGTTCTTGGAGTAATAGCCGGAGCCTTGACTACTGCGGTTCTCCAAAGTTCCAGTGCGACAACTGTTATGGCAATCGGTTTTATAAGCGCAGGATTAATGACACTCCCTCAGGCAATATCGATCATATTCGGTGCAAATATCGGAACCACAATAACAGCACAGATCATTTCCTTTAAAATATCCAACTACATTTATCTTTTTGTCTTTGTGGGATTCTTTATTTCATTCGCCGTCAAAAATCAAAAATGGAAATACGCAGGACAGACACTGTTTGCCTTTGGCCTTCTGTTTCTGGGAATTGAGACAATGGGCAGCGTAATGAAACCTCTTGCTCACACGTCATTTTTTACAGATATGATAGCAAAGGTAAGCAACGTCCCTGTTCTTGGAGTACTTACAGGAACTCTCATGACTTTAGTTGTACAAAGTTCCAGCGCAACAATTGCGGTTCTTCAGAATTTTGCAAGTCAACCGGCTGCTGACGGCATATCAAGCGTAATCGGGCTGACAGGCGCAATTCCTGTTCTTCTTGGTGACAATATCGGAACTACTATCACAGCCTTGCTTGCTAGTATCGGACAGAATAAAGATGCAAAACGAACAGCAGTTGCTCATTCATTGTTCAATGTTTCTGGATGTCTTCTTTTCATCTGGTTTGTTCCGCTTTATGCACAATTTATACAGTACATATCTCCAAAGGGGGATGAAGTTGCAGTCATATCGCGCCAGATAGCAAATGCCCATACCTGTTTCAATATTGTCATGACACTGATCTGGATACCTCTCATCTGGATAATGGTAAAAATCGTGTTGAAAATAATTCCGGACTCAGTGAATAAAATTCCGGAAAACAATGAAGAAGTTATTTATCTTGATAAAAAATATTTGAACCAGCCTGCTGCAGCCCTTCATGTTACCACAAAAGAAATAATCCGATGCAGCCAGATTGTTGAAGGACTGCTCAAATTGATTGTGAAGGCTGACAAGAAAAGCAAAACGAAAGAAAAATCTGAAGTACAGATATTTGAAAAGGTAATTCATGAATCTGAATTGGTTCAGAAAATATCGCAGAAAATTAATGACTTCATGAGTCAGCTTTTCAGTTTGGGAATACTTACTGAGGATCAGGCAAATCAGGCGGTCGGACTTCTGTATGTAATAAGCGACATTGAAAGGATCGGCCAGTTCAGTGGTGAAATCAGCAGTAACATTCTTGAGCAGCAGTCCAGAAGCCATAAGACCCATTATTCAAAAGATGCAGTCACTGATTTAAGAACTTCTGCGGAGTTTATTTATTCCATGTTCTCAAAAATCATGAACCCTTTGTCCGACGGAACTGCTGCAGATGAAAAAGATCTCAGGTACATTCGTGAAAATGTTGTCAATCTGGAGTTTAAGATGCGCAGACGGCATATTGACCGCGTCTGCAAAGGAAAATGCAGTGTAAAATTGACTTCAAACTATAACCAGATTCTGTACAACATAGAACGCATGAGCAACAGTTGTGTGAATCTTGCGGATACTCTGAAATCAAATCCGATAGAAAAAAATCTTCTGGAAGAAAAATTGGACTGAGGTAGAAGTATGAATTGTTACACAAACCGAGAACTTTCATGGATAGATTTTAATGAAAGAGTATTAAACGAAGCAGGAAATCCTAAAGTTCCGCTTGCCGAACGCCTGACATTTGCTTCGATATATCAATCAAACCTTGATGAATTTTTCATGGTCAGAGTTGGAACTCTTATGGTTCAAATGAGCAGCACTGAAGTTGTCAGAGAAAATAAAACAGGAATGACAAGCCGCGAGCAGGTTGAAGCCATTTTGAACAAGGTAAAGAAACTTGAAATCAAAAAGGCTGTCATCTATGAAAACCTGATGAAAGAGCTCGAAAATCATAATCTGAATCTTGTAAATTTCAATAAACTCACGGAATCGGATGCTAAGGCACTTGAATCTTTCTTTGATGCTGATATTGCTCCTTACCTAAGTCCAATCATTGTTGGAAAACAACAGCCTTTCCCATTCCTCGCAAACAAAGAACTTAATGCAATTGTTCTCCTAAAAAACAAAAACGGGAAAAACAAAATGGGAATAGTTCCGTGTTCAAATACTATTTTTCCTCGATTAATTTCAGTCCCATCAAAACCAGGAACATTCATGCTGTGCGAAGAACTTATCCTGCATTTTGTTTCAAAACTTTTTGGGAACTATTCAGTTGGAGAAAAATCAATCATCAGAATTACACGCAATGCGGACATTGAAGCAAAAGATGTTCTGGATGAGGACCTGGATTACAGAAACATGATGGAACATCTGGTAAAGCAGCGAAAAAGAATGAGTCCAATTCGTCTTGAACTTAGCAGGGTAATCAATGACAAGGCAAAAAAAGAACTTCTGGAAATTCTTGGAATTTCAGAACTGCACATGATAAATGTTGAAACACCACTGGATCTGAAATTTGTATTTGAATTGCAGAATATCCTGAGAAATAAAAAGGAACTTTTTTACAAACCACGAACTCCACGCAACTCCCCATTTGTTAATATAAAGAAAAAAATAATTCCTCAAATAGAATCATCTGACCTTCTCTTAAGCTATCCTTTTGAAAGCATGAAGCCGTTCCTGAACCTGTTGCAGGAAGCTGCAGAAGACAAGAATGTTGTTTCAATCAAAATGACTTTATATCGGGTTGCGGCAAAAAGCAAGATAATTGATTCACTAATTGAAGCCGCAGAAAACGGCAAAGAAGTCGTTGTTGTTGTTGAATTGAGGGCACGATTTGATGAAGAGAACAACATTGAAATGTCTCACAGACTGGAAGATGCAGGATGCAAAATAATCTATGGGCTTGAAAACTATAAAGTTCATTCAAAATTATGCCTCATTACCCGAAAAGTAAACAACTCATTGTCCTATATAACGCAAATAGGAACCGGCAACTACAATGAAAAAACAGCAACCATGTACACAGACTTGAGCCTGATTACGGCAAACCAGGGAATTGGTAATGATGCGGCAAAAATATTCAAATTTCTTCTTCTGAATGAACCTGTAGACAAAACCGATTACCTTCTTGTTGCACCACTTTGTCTTCAAAACAGAATCATTCAAATGATAGATGAACAAATTTCACTCGGTTCCAGCGGTTACATCGGCATAAAAATCAATTCTCTGACAGACAAAATTCTTATAGACAAACTGATTGAAGCAAGCAGGGCTAAAGTAAAAATTCAGTTGTGCATCCGGGGAATATGCTGTCTTGTTCCCGGAATTCCAGAAACTACGGACAACATAGAAGTCATAAGTATTGTGGGTAGATATCTGGAGCACTCTAGAATTTATATTTTTGGAAATGATTTTGAAACACAGAAAATATATATCGCCTCTGCAGATTTTATGACACGAAACACAACCCGCAGGGTTGAAGTGGCCACTCCAGTTTACGATGCAAAAATTAAAAAAAGAATTCTTCACATTTTCAACACGGTGATGGCTGACAACGAAAAGGGAAAAATTCTGTGCAGTAATGGAGAATACACAGACAGAAACACTAGCAAAGAAGAAAAAGAAAAAATCAATTCACAGGAATTGTTCTATGAAGAAGCTTATAAAAAAATTTCAGATTTTGATGGAGAAATGTCATGAAAGAAAATTTGAGAATCGGAATTCTGACCAGCGGCGGTGACTGTCAGGCTTTAAATGCAGCCATGAGGGGTGTTGCACTTGCATTGTATGAGAAAAACAGGAATGTCGAAATTATTGGAATTGAAAATGGATATGAAGGCTTGATTAACGGAAATTGCAGAAGTCTTGTAAGAGATGATTTTGAAAACATTCTTTCAATCGGAGGAACAATTCTTGGTTCATCACGAATGCCATTTAAGCATATAAATGAACCTGATGAAAACGGAACTGAAAAAATTCCTGCAATGATTAAAAATTACAAAAAGATGGGATTGGACTGTCTTGTAGTACTAGGTGGAAATGGATCTCAGAAGACTGCAAATCTCCTCAGCATGAAGGGAATAAAAATCGTCAGTCTGCCTAAAACTATTGACAATGATGTTGCCGAAACAGACCTTACTTTTGGTTATGCAAGTGCTCTTGAAGTTGCATCTCATACAATCGAAAATATAAAGACAACAGCAGCCAGTCATTCGAGAATTTTCATTGTGGAAATAATGGGTCACAAAACCGGTCACCTCACATTGAACGCTGGAATAGCTGGTGGCGTAGATGTCATTTTGATTCCCGAGATCCCTTTTGATGTTGTCAGTGTTGCAGAAAAGATCAATAAACTTGAATCTGATGGAA